>NZ_KV791696.1:52170-146435 GCF_001807955.1 Morganella sp. HMSC11D09 | reverse complement strand
GGTGCTCTAACCAACTGAGCTATGGACGCATTCTTTAATATCTTCGCTGACAACGGGGACGAATATTAACGATCCGAACCGACTCTTGCAAGGGGAAAAACACATTTTCTTGTCCGACTGCTCGTATTTAATGCTATCGGACTGAAAACTGTGCATTTCCCCCGTCAAAAAGCCGTTAACGACCGGCGCGTTGCAGGATAAAACTGTCCGGCTGTTTCTGTAACCACAGGATCCGGCATGCCATACCGATGGCTGCGGCGGTTAATCCGATGATAAAACCGATCCAGAACCCGGCAGGGCCCATCGCCGGTACCACCAGATCTGTCAGTCCGAGAATATAACCGGACGGCAGGCCGAGGATCCAGTAAGCCGTAAAGGTGACATAGAAGATGGCGCGCGTGTCTTTATAACCGCGCAGCACACCGGCACCGATTACCTGAACGGAATCCGACAGCTGATAAATACCGGCAAACAGCATCAGGCCGGAGGCCATAATCACTACTTCCGGATTGTCGTTATACAGCAGCGCGATAGGTTCACGGAACAGCACAGTAAAGAGCGCCGTCACCGCCGCGATCATCAGCCCGACACCCAGCCCGGTATAGGCGGATACACGCGCTTTCTCCGTGGAACTTTTTCCGAGGTTAAAGCCGATACGGATAGTGGTGGCGATCCCCAGTGAAATCGGGAACATAAACATCAGCGAGCTGAAGTTCAGGGCAATCTGATGTCCGGCCACCGCCGTCACACCTAGTGGCGCAACCAGCAGGGCAACAATGGCAAACAGCGTGACCTCAAAGAACAGCGCCAGAGCGATTGGGAGACCGAGCTGCGTGATCCGTTTCATTACCGCCCAGTCCGGCGGGGTAAAGCGGCTCTTCGGCTGCACATCACGCTGCGAACGGGCATGTTTCACATACCAGCGCATAAACAGGAACATTGCCCAGAATACGGAAGCGGTCGCGACACCACACCCGACACCGCCGAGAGCAGGCGCGCCGAATTTCCCGTAAATAAAGATATAGTTGACCGGGATATTCACCAGCAGGCCGAGAAAACCAATTACCATCCCCGGTTTGGTTTTCGACAGTCCTTCACACTGGCTGCGCAGCACCTGATAAAACAGGTAACCCGGTGCCCCCCACATAATAGCGTGGGTGAATCCGACGGCTTTTTCAGCCAGGACCGGGTCAATATGCGGCATATTTTCAATAATGTAGCGGCTGTTATAGAGCACCGCGATGACCAGGACGGATAAAAATGCCGCCAGCCACATACCCTGGCGGATCTGATTGGCAATCAGCGGACGGCGGCCGGAGCCGTTGAACTGCGCGACCACCGGGGTCAGCGCCATCAGCAGACCGTGGCCGAACAGGATAGCGGGCAGCCAGATGGAGGTACCGACAGCCACGGCGGACATATCTGTCGCACTGACTCTGCCGGCCATCACAGTGTCAACCACGCCCATCGCTGTCTGTGTAAACTGCGCGATAATAACGGGAATACCAAGAGCCAGCAAAGTACGCGCTTCTTTCAAATACTTCTGCACGTAATACACCTTATTTATTCTGATAAAAGGAGGAGGAAAGACTTTCCGGGATTCGTAACACATTTACCGGATCAGGCGGAAAAATCATTCTAGCGATTAATCAAATACAAGCCAATACAATTAAATGTGCGGGATGTAACGGGAAGGGCTGTTTAATTCTCTGTTTCAGGATAAACTGCATAAATCTATCCGAATACTGACTGGAGATCCGCATGTTTACCGGGATTGTACAAGGCAAAGGCCCCGTCGTCGCCATCGAAGAAAAAGAAAACTTTCGTACTCACACTGTGAAATTCCCGCCTGATATGCTGGCCGGGATAGAAACGGGCGCATCAGTGGCACATAACGGCTGTTGCCTGACAGTCACAAAAATAGACGGGGATTTAATCAGTTTTGATCTGGTTAAGGAAACCTTAAGACTAACCAATCTCGGCAGCATTAAAACCGGAGATGTGGTCAATCTGGAAAGAGCCGCTAAATACGGTGATGAAATCGGCGGGCATATTATGTCCGGTCATATTGTCACCACGGCGGAAATTGCCAAAATCTTTGTCTCTGAAAATAATTATCAGATCTGGCTGCGCATCGAAGATAAAGCCCTGATGAAATATATCCTGCATAAAGGCTTTGTCGGCATTGACGGTATCAGCCTGACTATCGGGGATGTGGTCAATAACCGTTTCTGTGTGCATCTGATTCCGGAAACCCGTGAGCGCACCACGCTGGGTAAAAAACGGCTGGGCGATAAAGTGAATATTGAGCTGGATCCGCAGACGCAGGCGATTGTTGATACCACCGAGCGGGTGCTGGCGCAGAAAATGCAGCAGTTGCAGGAAAGCCTGACGCCGCCGGCGCCGACGGAAAAACCACAGGCCTGACTTTATTGAGATAAAAAAATCCGGTACTGATTTTTGTCAGACCGGATTTTTTATTGCGGATATGATATTCAGCGCGGAACGCGTAATCCGCCCTCACAACCCTGCGGGCTCCATAATATCTGCCATAGCTGGATATCACGGGCACGGAATGCACCGGCACAGGCGTTGAGATAATAGGTGAACATCCGCTTAAAGCGCGGTGTGTAATTATTTTCCAGTGACGGCCAGGCTGCCTGAAAACGGGAATGCCATGCCATCAGTGTCCGGTCATAATCAGCCCCGAAATTATGCCAGTCTTCCATTACTAATTTATTTTCACTGCTGTCACCGATATTCTGCACAGACGGCAGACAACCGTTCGGGAAAATATATTTTCCGATCCAGGCATCCACATTCACTTTATTGCGGTTTGAACCGATGGTGTGCAGTAAAAATAAGCCGTCCGGTTTCAGATTGCGTTTGACCACATCAAAATAGGTGGCGTAATTTTTCGGCCCGACGTGCTCAAACATCCCGACAGACACAATCCGGTCATATTGCTCATGCAAATCGCGGTAATCCTCCAGGATAATATTTACGTCAAGATCCGCACAACGCGCCTGAGCATATTTTTGCTGCTCAGCGGAAATGGTCACACCGGTCACCGACACACCGAAATGTTTCGCAGCATACGCCGCCAGTCCGCCCCAGCCGCAGCCGATATCCAGCAGTTGCATACCCGGTTTCAGCTGTAATTTTTCACAGATGAGATGCAGTTTCTGTTCCTGCGCCTTCGCCAGATTGGCGGGGTCATCACTGAGACCTTTCCAGTAGCCGCAGGAATACTGCATATACGGGTCGAGCATCAGCTCAAACAGGTCATTACCCAGATCATAATGTTCTTCGCCGACAATCCGCGCCCGTTTTTTGGTTTGCAGATTACGCAGACGAGCCATGGCGATTTTTATAATATCGTTGATATTCTGCGGCAGTTTATTTTCCAGCCCGGCGCGTAACACCCGCTGAAAGAAAATATCTAACCGCTCACAGTCCCACCAGCCATCCATATAGCTTTCACCCAGTCCCATAGAGCCCTGCTGCAAGACCCGTTTAAAGAACTGCTGGTTATGCACCTGAATATCGAAAGGGCGGGAACCATTAATCTCAATGCCGGCTTCGTCTAAAAGATCGGAGGCAATCCGCTGCCAGGAGTCGGCAGGCGTTTTTTGATTTTCGACACAATCAGAACTCATATTATCTCCAATTTTTATCAAAGCGGGATTCTGAGTGCTTTATTTATGACGTTTTGCGCGGGAACAACAGAACCGGTGTAATTGGCCGTCATCGGGTGACAGTCTGCGTATTAACGTGATCGTTAAAACAAAAACAAAGCTCAAAATCCGGATTTAAAACGAATTGTCAGAAAAGTATAGGAGCCTGAAATTAAAATTCAATGACAAAAAAGGCCGTACCTGAGTACGGCCTGTAATTAGGAATATTCTTAATAGGAGGTGCAATCTATTGATTTTGTTCCGCAATAGTCACGGAGGTGCGCGAAGGGCGGCGCTGGATAATATAACCGCCGATGGTCAGTATCACCGTTGCCGCCATCACTGCTGTGGTGGAGAGCAGTGGCTCATGCATCAGGGCAGAAACGAGGAAACTGATCGCGGAGCATAAACCGAGCTGAATGGCATTCTGTAATGCTGCTGCTTTACCGCTGTGTTCCGGGTAAACCGCCAGGGCGTTTGATACCGCAATCGGGTAAGACGCGCCATTCATTGCTGCCATAAAGCAGAACGGGATCAGGATCGCCACCAGTGACGGGTTACCGAATTTTGCCATAGCATACAGGCCCACCATACTGACGGCGTAACCGGCCAGCAGGAACGGTAATAATGTTTTGCCGTTCATCCGCGACAACAGGGCACGGCAGCCGTAGCCCCCGACCATAAAGGCGATAGTCTGCGGAATGTAGCTCAGACCGATATCATTCGGGTTATAACCCATATCGCGCAGAATAAACGGCGAACCGGTCAGCCAGGCAAAGAAACCGGCGCTGCACGCGGCATAAATCAGCACGTTACCGCTGTAAACCGGGGATTTCAGCAGACGGAAGAAGGAAATTTTCTGTTTTTCCGTTTTGACCGCATCCGGCGCGATATGATGCTTTTCTTTCAGCATCAGGGTCGGGATCAGCACCAGCAGGGTGATACCGCCGAGCACGAGGAAAATTTCATGCCAGCCGCCGTGGTTGAGCAGCCATGCGCCCAGTAACGGTGCCAGTGCCGGAGAGAGTGCCACCAGCGGCATAATTGCGGCGAAAACACGCTGTGCGCGGTGATCGTCATAACGGTCGATAACCAGCGCCTGCCAGGTGACAGCGGCAGAGCAGACACTGACGGCCTGTACAAAACGCAGTAATAATAACTGGGCAGGGGTGGAAACCCAGACCATGGCCAGACAGCTCAGGGCAAACAGGCTCAGGCCCATCAGCAGAACCGGCTTACGGCCGATTTTATCGGAGAGCGGTCCCCATAACAGCTGACCGATGGCAAAACCGACCAGGAAGATACTCAGACTGGCGCTGATTGCGCTGGCTGTGGAGTTCAGAGAGTCCTGCATCATACCGAATGCAGGCAGATACATATCAATCGCGAGATAACCCAGCATGCTGAGTCCGGCGAGATAAAAGAGAAAGCCGCGGGAAGGCGATTTATTGACAGTCACAGAGAAATACCTGAATGTTAAATAAGTGTAATGCGTGAGTTAGTATTTTAACTATTCGAGTTTTCCCTTGTAAAACGTTATTATTTGCACACTGCTGTGAAATTTTTTGAAAGGAAGGATTATGTGGTCAGAATATACGCTGGATGTGGTGGATGCTGTGGCGCGGACAGGCAGTTTCAGTGCGGCGGCAGAGGAACTGCACCGGGTGCCTTCTGCCATCAGCTACAGTGTCCGCCAGCTGGAAGAGTGGCTGGCGGTTCCGCTGTTTGAACGGCGTCACCGCGACGTTGAACTGACACCCGCCGGGGCGCTGTTTGTCAAAGAAGCGCGTGATGTCATCAAAAAAATGAAATCCACACGTCATCAGTGTCAGATGATAGCCAACGGCTGGCGCGGACAATTCAGCATCGCCGTTGACTGTATCGTAAAACCGGAACGGATAACGCGACTTCTGCTGGATTTTTATCATCATTTCCCGGATATCGAGTTGTATATTTACCCGGAAGTATTTAACGGGGTGTGGGATGCGCTGGTGGACAGACGGGTGGACGTGGCAATCGGTGCGACACGCGCATCTCCTATCGGTGAGCGCTACAATTTCCGCGATATGGGCTTTATGCCGTGGCGTGCGGTAGTCAGTCCGGATCATCCGCTGGCCTCTGCCGGTCATGTCCTGACCAATGAGGAGATGGTGCCGTACCCGAGTTTGTGTCTGGAAGATACCTCACGTTCTCTGCCGAAACGCGATACGTGGGCACTGGATAATCAGCGCCGCCTGGTGGTGCCGGACTGGGATCGCGGGATTGCCTGTGTGGAATCGGGATTGTGTGTGGCAATGATGCCGGCACACCGCGCCGATCCGCTGATTAAAGAGGGGCGGCTGACAGCGCTGAAGATAGAGCAGCCGTTGCCGGACAGCCCGTGCTGTATCACCTGGGTAGATAAAGATACCTCTCCGGCACTGAGCTGGCTGCTCGATTATCTCGGGGACAGCAACACGCTCAATGCCGAATGGCTGCGCTGATCCTCAGCGGCGGTAATCGATAAACGGACCATCCGCCACGGAGCGGCGCTCGACCAGGCGCGGATGCACCTCAATGGTCTGCGCATCTTCGCGTTTGTTGACGATGCGGTCGAGCAGCATGGTCAGTGCCATTTGTCCCAGCCGCTCTTTCGGCTGGTGGATGGTGGTCAGGGCAGGGGTAAAGTAACGGGCGTTACGGATATTGTCATACCCGATCACAGAAATATCCTGCGGCACGCGCAGACCCATTTCATCAGCCGCGCAAATTGCGCCCATCGCCATAGCATCACCGCCGCAGAATACCGCGGTCGGGCGCTGTTTGCCGGATAAAATCTGTGTCATGGCCTGATAACCGGAATCCGGTTCAAAATCGCCCTGGACAATCCATTCATCGCGTACCGTAATTCCTGCTTCTTTCATGGCTTTGCGGAATCCTTCCAGACGGTTGCCGCCGGTGTTCCGCTCAAGCGGCCCCGGAATAACCGCGATATCACGGTGTCCGCGTTCAATCAGATAACGGCCGGCGAGATAACCGCCGTGCAGGGCGTTATCAATGATCGCATCGGTGAAATCCCCGCGCGCTTTGCCCCAGTCCATCACCACCATCGGGATATTGCGGTAGCCTTCCAGCATGGCAATCAGCTGATCCGGGTACTCTGAACACATCACCAGCAGACCATCGACACGTTTCTGTGCCAGCATCGCCAGGTAGGCTTTCTGTTTGTCAGGATTATTGTGAGAGTTGCACAGCACCAGGGTATACCCTTTGCTGTAGCAGCTGTTTTCCACCGCCTCAATCACTTCCGCAAAATACGGCGCTTCACTGGAGGTGGCCAGCAGCCCGATGGACTTGGTGTTATTGACTTTCAGACTGCGCGCCACGGCGCTCGGTGAATAGTGCAGTTCTTTGATAGCAGCCCAGACAGCCGCCTTCGTTTCTTCCGCAACGAAACGGGTATTATTAATGACATGGGAGACGGTTGTGGTGGAGACGCCCGAGCGCTTAGCCACATCTTTAATCGTTGCCATGATGAAAACAACTCCTGACCTGCCGGTCTGTATTTTATTATTCGGTTAATCGATTGCTATTATAGTGCCATTATGCGGTAACAATAGAAAAATTTCTGTAAAAACAGGCATTGTTGTCTGATCAGGGTCAAAAGTAAAAAATATTACCTGTGCTATGGTTATTGATATGGTCAGCTATTCGGGTTTTCCGGTCAGACCATCCGTTTTAATTATTTTGATGATTCAGGATGTCAGGTAGTCATCATTGGTCACTAAGCAGCTATTTTGGAGATAAGAATGGATACAGATCTGAAATATGGTTTGTCAACCGCGGTTGCAGCACTGGTTATGATCGTATTATTTGCAACAATGCTTTTCTGATTCACCTCATCAATACAAAAGGGCGGAAGATTCCGCCCTTTTTTGATCAACTGTATTGTGTTTCCGGATGATGTATTTCCGGATTACGCCAGGTTTTCTTCCGCAAATTTCCAGTTCACTAATGCCCAGAAGTTTTCCAGGTATTTAGGACGGGCATTACGGTAGTCGATATAATAAGCGTGTTCCCAGACATCAACAGTTAAGATTGGTTTGTCGTTACCGCTGACCGGGGTTGCCGCGTTAGAGGTATTGACGATAGCCAGGCTGCCGTCTGCTTTTTTCACCAGCCATGTCCAGCCGGAACCGAAGTTTTTCACTGCGGAATCGGTAAACTGCTGTTTGAATTCGGCAAATGAACCGAACGCTTTGTTAATCGCGTCAGCAATTTTACCGGTTGGTTCGCCACCGGCATTTGGTGCCAGGCAGTGCCAGTAGAACGTGTGGTTCCAGACCTGAGCAGCGTTATTGAAGATACCGGCATCAGAGGTTTTGATAATCTCTTCCAGTGATTTACCTTCAAATGCGGTGCCTTTGATCAGGTTATTCAGATTAACCACATAGGTGTTGTGGTGTTTGCCGTAGTGGTATTCCAGTGTTTCTTCAGAAATATAGGGCGCTAATGCATTTTTTGCATAAGGCAGTGCAGGTAATTCAAACGACATTGCATTCTCCTTGTTAAGGTTAAATCAGTAACCTCGTCACAGACGGGTTACTGTTATTATTCTGCGAATTATCTTAACAAGTTTTGTCATAAAAAACAGCGTGAAATACCGGGGTGATGTTATTCACATGGTGAAAGACAAAATCGCCCACAAAATGATATCCGTCACAATAAAGGCGATAAGCAGGGTGTACAGCTTATGGCGGCAGATCCAGTTATAATAGCGTTTCATTCTGTCTTCCCCGTATGACTGCGGAATCTTAAATATAACGGGTTTACCGGCTGAAATCCGCGCAAATTTAACAATTTTACAGAAAGCGTGACAACGACCGCCGTTTGTCAACCGGCCGCAGACCCTTTACAATCTCCGCTATGACAAAAGTACAAGAATGATCACGATGCTGGCAGACTATATTTCCCGCGCGATACAAAACCATACTGATTGTAATGTTATTTGTGACCATTATCAGAAAGATGAGCTCTCTGAAGTGATCCGGCGTGTCCGCAAATGGCAGTTCCGCGATGGTATTGAGCTGATGTGCAGTGAAGAGATAGAAACTACCGTGCAGACCGGTGACGAACAGTGCCCGGAACAGTGGATTGTCTGGACGGTCACGGGGGATAAAGCGAAAACAATTTCTCCGCGGCACAAAGAATTTTTCAGTCTGTGCCAGCAGGGTTACTGGCTGAAAATGCAGCTGGCCTGACGTGCCGGATACAATCCTGAAAATTACCGGTATAATTACCTGCAATATTAAACTGATTCAGAAAAGACAATGACAAAACTCACATTACAAGAGCAGATGCTGAAAGCCGGACTGGTGACCAGCAAAAAAATGGATAAAGTCCGCAGAACAGCAAAAAAATCACGCGTTCAGGCCCGTGAGGCCAGAGAAGCGGTGGAAGAGAATAAAAAAGCGCAGCTTGAGCGTGATAAACAGCTGAGTGAGCAGCAAAAACAGGCTGTTTTATCCAGAGAATATAAAGCTCAGGTGAAGCAGCTGATTGAAATGAACCGGATCATTATTTCAAAAGGCAGCATTGATTTTAATTTCACCGACAACAACGTGATTAAAAGCATTGCCGTGGACAAAACCACACAGTCTCAGCTGATCAGCGGCCGTCTGGCGATAGCCCGGTTAAGCACGGAAAACAGCAGTGTGAGTGAATATGCCATTATCCCGGCGGTTGTTGCAGATAAAATCACACAGCGTGATGCGGAAAGCATTGTGTTAAATAATGCGCTGGCGCAGGACGAAGTGGATGAAGACGATCCGTATGCTGATTTTAAAATCCCGGATGATTTGATGTGGTGATCCGCATCTGCCTGCTTCCCTGTTCAGAACGGACAGGGACTGCGGGCATTAACCGGTTCGCCGCTGACCGGATGCACAAAATCCAGTTCCCCGGCGTGCAGCATCAGCCGCGGAATATTTCCGGTGCCCGGCAATAGTTTCCCGCCATAGAGATCACACCCTAAAATCGGATGGCCCAGATACTGACAATGAATGCGGAGCTGATGCGTGCGGCCGGTTTCCGGTGTCAGTGCCACCCTGGTGACCGGCAGAGAGAGCCCGTCCTCAGTTTCATAATAAAAGCGCTCAGTCACCTGATAATGTGAACGGGCCGGTTTCCCCCGGACAGCACATATCGTCATGCGCGGAAACAACGCCGGATCTTTGGTAATCGCCGCATCAATTATTCCTTCATTCTCATTTAGATGCCCGCACAGCAGAGCATTGTAGCCTTTCTCCACAGTCCGTTCACTGAACTGACGGCAAAGCGCGGCATTAATGGCTTTGTTACGGGCTACCAGCAGCAGCCCGGATGTGCCGAAATCCAGCCGGTGTACCAGTGTGCAGCCGGGAAACAGCTGTACCAGCCGGTAATGCACGGAATCCAGATTCTGCGGATTCTTTCCCGACAGACTGAGCAGCCCTGCAGGTTTGTTAATCAGCAGCAGGTGCTCATCCTGATAAAGAATGTCAATCTGCTCCGGGCACGGCGGGGCGATAAAGGTATCGGTAATGTCAGACATCGGGTTATCCGGGTAAAAAGCGGAAGGGGATGATAACCAATTTTCAGTACAGTGGCGAATCATGTTGTCCGGTTATCCTATTGCGTAATTTTGCGGAATGATCAACGCTTACCATTAGTATTAATACGCAGAGGTTGTGTTATGCGCAGATTTACACAGGTATGCAATGCTGTATTGGTTATCACCGGACTTTTAGCGGTGCCGCTTTCATCTTATGCTGACCCGGGAAACGGCAAAGGGCATGGCAATCCTCACGGACAGTCCAAAAAACAAGGACATAAAGGCAACGGAAAAGAGAGCAGGGAGTTTGCGGATTCCGGCAACGGGATATCGCTGACACTGACTTACGGAGATGCGCGGAGAATTGCACTGGGAAGCGGATTGACCGGATACAGTGCGTTGCCGCCGGGAATAGCCAAAAATCTGGCCAGAGGGAAACCACTGCCGCCGGGTATTGCAAAGAAAGCGGTTCCTGCCTCTATGCTTGAGCAATTACCACATTATCCGGGATATGAATGGCGTATCGCCGGTAACGATTTAGTACTTATTGCGGTGAGTACCGCAATTGTCACATCAATTATTAATAATGTTTTTGATTAAGATATTAGCTTTATAGTTATAACGCCCCATAATGATGCGGGGCGTTATTTATATATGTTTATCTCATGCCGGACGGGTAAAGGCCAGCAGGGCGCCGACCAGCATAAATAATGATCCGAACACTTTATTCATGGCGCGGGTCTGTGCCGGGCTCTTGATAAACACCGCGATTTGCCGTGCCAGTACGGCATACCCTGTCATGACAATAATATCAGCGGCAACGGTGGTGACGCCCAGAATCAGATACTGCATCAGTTGGGGCTGGTGCGGCATAATAAACTGCGGAAACAGCGCCGCGAGAAAAACAATGCTTTTGGGGTTCGAGATATTCACCAGTACGCCATTCTGATACAGCTTTTTGCGTGACAGCGTTGCCGCCTGTGCACTCAGCTCAATAGTTCCCGCTGCCCGCCACTGGCGGATCCCCAGCCAGATAAGATAGGCCGCTCCTGCCCATTTCAGTATTTCAAAAGCAAGAACCGATTGTGACAACAATGTCCCCAGCCCGACACCGACCAGTATAATCAGCATCATCAGGCCGGTCTGCAACCCGGCAATGGCCGCAATCGCGCCCCGGTAGCCGTGATTGACGGACGTCGTCATGCTGTTAATGGCACCTGCGCCGGGAGACAGACTGACAATTACGGATGTCATCAGATAGGCAAACCACCACTCAAAGGTCATTTTCAGCTCATCAGATTGTTAACAGAATATAAAGTGCGGATTATGGCATCATTGCGTAAGATAAAAAATGACGGAGGTCTTGTTTATCAGAGGAAAATACCGTAACTAACAGATGTAATGATCGGTTTTGACCGGGGGGGGTTCAGCTGAAAATACACCGGATTGATCTCTCTGACCGATTTTAACAGTATGTTAAAACCAATATCGCTTTGCAGTGAAAAGTGGTATTCTGCGGGTAAGTTAACACCGGTACTAACCGATCTGAAGTGAAGGACGTTTTACATGACGACGACTATTGAAAAAATCGAACGCCAGATTAAAGAAAACCCGATTCTGCTGTATATGAAGGGCTCACCGAAGCTGCCGAGCTGCGGTTTTTCCGCGCAGGCTGTGCAGGCGCTGGCTGCCTGTGAAGAGCGTTTTGCTTATGTGGATATTCTGCAGAATCCGGATATCCGCGCTGAATTACCAAAATACGCTAACTGGCCGACGTTCCCGCAACTGTGGGTTGACGGTGAGCTGGTCGGCGGCTGTGATATCATTATGGAAATGTTCCAGCGCGGTGAATTACAGCCACTGATTAAAGAAACCGCAGCAAAATACCGGACTGAAAACGAAGAATAATCACGTCCCGTACTGTTTAGAAAAGCCCTGCAGTGTCACCGCTGCGGGGCTTTTGCTTTTCTGATGGCGGTGAAATGAAAGTTGTCCGGGCGGTTATTTTCTAGAGTGGGGGCGTTAATTACACAGAAAGGAAAAAAAATGCAGCCAACATCAGCAGGACAAAATGTTATTTTAACCGGGTATATTTCATACAGCGGGCCGGGACCTGCGCTTGGTACACTGACTGAAGATACGGCAGCAAGAGTCCCCGGGCTGGCTGAGCGATTCAGCGGCATTTGCAACAGCGTGGCAGATTTTTTTATGTCAGCAAAAGGGAAAGTGAATAACTCACTGCATCAGTTAGGTGACCGGATAAAAAATATCTCTTTCTGTTGCGAAAAAACGGAAATACGAGCGGAAACGCCGCCCCCGCCTGTGCAGATTCCGTTGTTTTCTCAGATTTTACTTGAGTCAGCAAAAGAATGTCTGCCAAAGCATCTGGATATACTGGCAGGTAAACTTGAGAATAACGAACCTCTGCAACCGGACATGCTGGTAAGTATCTCTGGTGGTCCGCTGAGGGGGGTTATTACCCAGCTCAGCTCCATAAACGGGAAAATATATGAACCGGGTTCTGAAGGTATCCGTGAAGAATCGGGAAATCTGCTGAGAAAGGAAGTGGCGCAGGGGGAATTCTCTCAGCTTGGCAGTATCGCTGATTTGGGCAAAGCAAAAGAGTATCTTGCCAGACCGGGATTTGAAGCGATATTCCGTGAAAGTGTTGGTCAGGTGATATCCGAAATCCGCGGGAAAATCCTTCCGGAACTGATGAAACTTTAATCAGCGGATATATTGCCCGCATTAATGACAATATAGCGAAAAACGCCACCCTGACGGTGGCGTTTTCTCACTGATTACTGTCTGCCGCCGGCGGCCAGCCGCCCAGTTTCTTCCAGCGGTTGACGATGTCACAAAAGAGCAGGGAGGTACGGTCGGTATCATAAGCCGCACCGTGGGCTTTTTTGCTGTCGAACGGGATACCTGCGGTGATACAGGCTTTTGCCAGAATGGTCTGGCCCAGAGACAGTCCGCTTAATGCGGCGGTATCAAAGGTGGCAAACGGATGAAACGGATTGCGTTTCAGTCCGCAGCGTTCTGCCGCTGCCATCACAAAGCTGTGATCAAAATTTGCATTGTGCGCCACGATAATCGCCCGCTTGCAATCCGCATCTTTCATGCCTTTGCGGACCATTTTGAAAATGGCATGCAGCGCTTCATATTCTGTTACCGCATTACGCTCCGGGTCGGCCGGATTAATACCGGTAAATGCCAGAGCGGCGGGATCAAGGTTTGCACCCTCAAAAGGCTGCACATTAAATTCAAGCCGCTGATCCGGCATCAGCCAGCCGTTGTTATCCATTTTGACGGTAATGGCGGCAATTTCCAGCATCCCGTCCGTTCTGGCATTAAAACCGCCGGTTTCAACATCAATAACGACAGGATAATAGCCGCGGAAACGTGCGCTCAGAGTATTGTGATTTTGATTTTCAGACATGGGACTCTTAATTAAACAAACAAAACGCACTATTCTAGCGCGGCTTGCCGGAGGGAGAAAGGGCTGAGCCGGAAAAGAAGGATCGTTCTGATCCTTCTTACGGAGTCACTCAGTTACCGAGAGCAGCCCCGGCACTTTTATTTTCAATTAATTCAATCTTATAGCCGTCCGGGTCTTCCACAAACGCGATAATAGTGGTACCGCCCTTAACCGGACCGGCTTCACGGGTCACATTCCCGCCCGCCTTGCGGATAGCATCACAGGTCGCCGCGACATCATCCACGCCGAGTGCGATATGGCCGAATGCCGTTCCCATCTCATAGGAATCCGTGCCCCAGTTATACGTCAATTCGATAACAGAGCCTTCACTTTCGTCACTGTAACCCACGAAAGCCAGAGAATATTTATATTCCGGGTTTTCACTGGTGCGCAGTAAACGCATGCCGAGAACCTTAGTGTAAAAATCGACAGAACGTTGCATATCACCCACGCGGAGCATGGTATGGAGTACACGCATAAAGTAACCTCTCAGAGTGCTTTCAGTTATTTATCAGTAATGGCTCACACTATAACGTGATAATTGACTACAATTCAAATTATCAGGATGCTGATGGTTACAGGATAACCATTACCTGTCCGGCAGGGCATCAGACAAAAGGACATCAGCCGATGGCAGAACAACTTCACTTTTTTGATATCCCTTCACCTTGTGTGGGGATATGTCAGCTGAATGAAAAAGGCTACTGCCGGGGATGCTACCGGAGCCGTGATGAGCGTTTTCAGTGGCTGTCACTGAGTAACGCACAAAAAGAAAATGTGATTCGGCTGTGCCGTCAGCGTCGTTACAGAGCCGCAAAAGGGGACTCACCACCGGAAGCGCCATCCGGACAGCTGGATTTATTTTAAATAAATAATTATAAATCTATATATTAGACATGAATTAATGTATGGATGTTATTTAGCACAAAGGATTTATGTTGCAGATAAATAATATTTTTAAGTTCATCTTTATTTATAATCAAGAATGAAATTATATAAATTAAATATAAAATTACCGCCTTATCCATCATGGCGATGATGTTTAATTAACTCACTGTTTAATATTGAAAATATCATATATCAATTATTTTTTGTTAAAAATAAAATGGTGGTTATGTAAAAAAATATAGATCCGTTCAGTGATGATCGCTATTCTTAATGTGAAACAAGTTCATCAGCTTAATCAATTAAATTTGTATAAAAAGCTAATTATTTCGTGCCTATTAAATTGACTATGACATAAGCATGAACTGTTTTTGTCACACAGCAATATTGCGTCCGCTGTTAATAAACACCGCAGCGCTGCGCTTCTTTTTTCGGGTGATTGAAAGACATGATGGCGTGTATATGCGTCCGTACCGTATTCACATAAGGAGAAATTTGTGGAGTTAACATTGGGATCAGACTTAGCGAGGTTAGTGCGGATTTGGCGATCACTGATTGACCACCGGCTCAAACCACTGAAACTCACACAGACACACTGGATTACACTCTACAATATCAGCCTGCTGCCGCCGGATCAGTCTCAGATTCAGCTGGCAAAAGCGATTGGTATTGAACAGCCGTCGCTGGTCCGCACGCTGGATCAGCTGGAAGAAAAGCGGTTAATCACACGACATATCTGTATTAATGACCGCAGAGCGAAACGGATTAAACTGACGGAGGAATCAGAACCTTTTATTCGTGAGGTGGACGCGGTAATTGAAAAAACACGGCGTGAAATTCTGGGCGGGATCACGCAGGATGAATTATATACGCTGGCGGAGATTGTCAGAAAACTGGACAATAATATCGTACAGTTGCACAACCGTAACTGACGGCAGGTAATAAAAAAGGCGAAACAGTTGTTTCGCCTTTTGCCGGTAAACCGTGAAAATTAACGCGGAGATACGGTATAGGTTGAACCGGATTTCGCGATACGGACACGCTGACCGACGGAGAACGGGGTTTTACCTTGTTTCTGTACAACAACAATGATTTCGCCGTTATCCTGTTTCAGTTCCAGCTCAACACCGGAAGTGTTGTTCATTGCTGCCTGAACGTTCTGGCCTGCAACACCACCAGCAATTGCACCTGCTGCGGTAGCCAGGGTCTGACCGGTGCCGCCGCCGACAGTGCTGCCTAAAATACCACCCAGAATTGCACCACCGGCCGCACCGAGGATATTTTCGTCACTGCCGCCCTGGATAGTTACCGGACGGGCGCTCATCACTGTACCATAGGTAACGGTCTGAACACGTTTCGCCTGGTCTGCACTATAAGTGTCACCACTCAGTGTGTCCATATTCACACAACCGGAAAGGGCCACGACGGCAAATACACCGACGAGAAAACGCTTATACATACTTAACTCCTGATTATTGTATTCACAGATTCAGATGTGTTCATTATCTGTAGTGTAATATCTTATCTATTATCGCAGAATAATTTAGCATTAAAAACGTTTTATTTTCATCTTCATTAGGAACAGCTTAAAGCGAAACGTTCCGGCGGCAAGGTAAATCCTCTTATTTCACAAATGTGAAGCGTGCATCAGAATGAGGATTAAGTGGGGTCACGGTACGAAAAGGGGTGAATCTGCGGAGCGCCCTGATTATAGTAGTCACACGGAATATGAATACTATATTTTTATCAGACGGTTATTGATTAAAAGGAACAGGTTATGCGTTCGGGACGTTATATCGGCGTGATGTCAGGAACCAGCCTTGACGGGGTGGATGTTGTTCTGGCTGCGATTAATGATTCAGTGGTGGCGCAGCAGGCGGCGTATTCGCATCCGTTTCCGCACGCGCTGAAAAAGCGCATACTGGCGGTATGTCAGGGACAGCAGACGACACTGTCAGAAATCGGCCGTCTGGATTATGAACTGGGCACACTGTTTGCTGACGCTGTCGGCGGGCTGCTGGCACAAACCCGGCTGAATCCGCAGGATATTGCCGGCATCGGCTGTCACGGACAGACCGTCTGGCATGAGCCGGACAGCGAAACACCTTTTACCATGCAGCTCGGGGATAACAACAGGGTTGCCGCGCTGACCAATATCATGACAGTCGGGGATTTCCGCCGCCGTGATATGGCTTACGGCGGGCAGGGCGCGCCGCTGGTGCCCGCCTTTCATCAGGCGGTGCTCGGTGTGGCGGATGAAAAACGGATTATCCTGAATATCGGCGGGATCGCCAATATCACCACACTGATCCCGGGGGCGGAGGTCAGAGGTTATGACACCGGTCCGGGCAATATGCTGATGGACAGCTGGACATGGCGGCACCGCGCGGAGCCGTATGATAAAGACGGTGAATGGGCGAAAAGCGGGCACGTTAATCAGGACTTACTGGCACAGATGCTGAGTGATCCCTATTTCCGCCGTCCGGCACCGAAAAGTACCGGGCGTGAATATTTCAATATGCAGTGGCTGACCACACAACTGGATAATTTCCCCGGCCTGAAACCGGAGGATGTGCAGGCAACCCTGCTGGCGCTGACCACTGTCAGTATCAGTGAGCAGGTTACGCTGTGCGGCGGCTGTGAGCGCCTGCTGGTATGCGGCGGTGGTGCGCGCAATCCGCAGATTATGGCGCAGTTATCCGCACAGTTGCCGGGCACTGAAGTGAGCCCGACTGATAAATACGGCCTGAGCGGCGATGATATGGAAGCTCTGGCATTTGCCTGGCTGGCGGCGCGGACACTGGCCGGTGAACCCGGTAATCTGCCGTCTGTCACCGGCGCAGACCGGGAAACCGTATTGGGTGCGGTATATCCTGTTATCCGCCGGCTGCCGTAACAAAAGACAACACAGTTTCAGTTATTAAAAAGATAAGATAAGAGGATAAAAGGCATGTCAGATGAGTTTACTGACGTTGCGGATCTGCGACGTGAATACACCAAAGGGGGGTTGCGCCGCCGTGATCTCAGCGACGACCCGCTGGAAATGTTCGAACGCTGGCTTAAACAGGCGTGTGAGGCAAAACTGACCGACCCGACTGCGATGTGTGTGGCGACCGTGGATGAAACCGGCCAGCCGTATCAGCGTATTGTGCTGCTCAAGCACTTTGATAAAGACGGGCTGATTTTCTACACCAATATGGGCAGCCGCAAGGCGCAGCATCTGGCAAAAAATCCGAAAATCAGTGTGCATTTCCCGTGGTACAGCCTGGACAGACAAGTCTGTTTCCTCGGCGAGGTGGAGCGCTTATCCACACTGGAAGTAGTAAAATATTTCCACAGCCGGCCGAAAGACAGCCAGATTGCCGCATGGGCATCTCAGCAATCCTCACGGATTTCCGCACGCGGTATTCTGGAAGGCAAATTTCTTGAGCTGAAACAGAAATTTAAGCAGGGTGATGTTCCGCTGCCGAGCTTCTGGGGCGGTTTCCGGATTAAATTCAGTTCTGTTGAGTTCTGGCAGGGCGGTGAACACCGTCTGCATGACCGCTTCCTGTACACCCGTACCGCAGACGGCTGGGATATTGACCGCCTCGCGCCGTAACCGGCTGTTGTCAGAATTTCTTCAGTAAAATCATTTTAATTGCTGGCACTTCACGGAGTGCCGCTTTATGCTATAGCCTTCATATTTCCAATCCACTATTTTTGCATAGACAAAACAGAACTGACGGAGTCATTGATGTCTGGTACGAACCTGATAAAACAACTGCAAGAGCGGGGCCTCATTGCCCAGGTTACGGATGAAAAAGCGTTAGCAGAGAGACTGGCGCAGGGCCCGATCTCCCTCTATTGCGGTTTCGATCCGACCGCTGACAGCTTGCATTTGGGCCACCTGGTTCCGTTGCTGTGCTTAAAGCGTTTCCAGTTAGCCGGGCACCGTCCGGTGGCACTGGTCGGTGGGGCCACGGGGCTGATTGGCGACCCGAGCTTTAAAGCAACGGAGCGCAAACTGAATACACAGGATACGGTTCACGGCTGGGTGGATAAAATCCGTCAGCAGGTTTCCCCGTTCCTCGATTTTGACTGCGGCGCGAACAGTGCTATCGCGGCAAACAACTATGACTGGTTCGGCTCGATGGATGTGCTGACCTTCCTGCGTGATATCGGTAAACACTTCTCTGTGAACCAGATGATCAACAAGGAAGCGGTTAAGCAGCGCCTGAACCGCGATGATGTCGGTATTTCATTCACCGAATTCTCTTACAACCTGTTGCAGGGTTATGACTTCGCCCGTCTGAATAAAGATCACGGCGTTGAGCTGCAAATCGGCGGTTCTGACCAGTGGGGTAACATTACCTCCGGTATCGATTTAACCCGTCGTCTGAACCAGCAGCAGGCCTGGGGTCTGACCGTTCCGCTGATCACCAAATCTGATGGTACCAAATTCGGTAAAACTGAAGGCGGCGCGGTATGGCTGGATCCGAAGAAAACCAGTCCGTACAAATTCTACCAGTTCTGGATCAACACTGCGGATGCGGACGTCTATCGTTTCCTTAAATTCTTCACCTTTATGAGCCTCGAAGATATCGATGCACTGGAAGCGGAAGACAAAGCCAGCGGCAAAGCACCGCGTGCCCAGTACGTTCTGGCAGAGCAGGTGACAAAACTGGTTCACGGCGAAGCTGGGCTGACGGCTGCCCGTCGTATCACTGACAGCCTGTTCAACGGCGATGTATCAAGCCTGACTGAAGATGACTTCGCGCAGCTGGCGCAGGATGGTATGCCGCATATCGAACTGGACAGCGATGCGGATTTACAGCAGGCGCTGGTGGTTGCGGAACTGGTTCCGTCACGCGGTCAGGCCCGTACCATGATCGGCTCCAATGCGGTGTCTCTCAACGGCGAAAAACAGTCTGATGCGGAATACCGCTTCACTGACAGCGACAAGCTGTTCGGGCGTTACACACTGCTGCGCCGGGGCAAAAAACATTACTGTCTGATCTGCTGGAAATAATAGTTTACGGTAATCAAGGGCAACGAAGGTTGCCCTTTTTGATCTGTCAGCAGGATCTTTTCTGTTTCACAGAATATGATATGCACAGTAATAATAAAAAATCAGGTTGTATCAATGAAAAATATTCTCTCTATCCAGTCCCATGTTGTGTATGGTCACGCCGGTAACAGTGCGGCTGAATTCCCGATGCGCCGCATGGGCGTTAATGTCTGGCCGCTGAATACCGTCCAGTTTTCTAATCACACACAGTATGCACAAGGCTGGACCGGCTGCGTGATGAGCGCAGAGCACATCACGGAGATTGTGGACGGCATTGATAAAATCGATCAGCTGACCCGCTGTGATGCGGTGCTCAGCGGCTACCTCGGCTCGGCAGAGCAGGGCAAGCGTATCCTGGATGTGGTGAAAAAAGTCAAAACCCGCAATCCGCAGGCATGGTATTTCTGTGACCCGGTCATGGGACATCCGGAAAAAGGCTGTATCGTCGCACCGGGAGTGGCGGATTTCCTGTGTCAGGAAGCACTGGCAGTCAGCGATATGATCGCGCCGAACCTGCTGGAGCTGGAAACCCTGAGCGGAAAAACCATTCACAATGTGGGCGAAGCCGTTGCCGCTGCCCGTGAACTGTGCAAAAAAGGGCCGCGTCTGGTACTGGTCAAACACCTGTCCCGCGCCGGTTACCGTGCTGACCGTTTTGAAATGATTCTGGTCACTGCTGAGCATGCCTGGCATGTCAGTCGTCCGCTGGTGGACTTTGGCGAGCGTCAGCCGGTTGGTGTGGGTGATTTAACCAGTGGTATGATGCTGGTGAATCTGCTGAAAGGCGAAGAGTTGCCGAAAGCACTGGAACATGTGGCTGCCGCTGTGTATGAAGTGATGCTGAAAACCAAAACCATGAATGAGTACGAACTGCAACTGGTTGCGGCTCAGGATGAAATGGTGCTTCCGACACACAAATTCTGCGCTGAACAGATCGACTGAACCGGTCTGAACATCGCATCAGCATAAAGAAAACGCCGGACAGATAATCCGGCGTTTTTTTGTTTCTGCGTATCAGAAAGATTAAATCAGACCTTCCGCTTCCATCGCATCCTGCACATGCGGACGATGGGCAATTTTCGCCAGATACGCCTGTAAATGCGGATACGGCTCAAGTGAAATCTTCAGATGCGGAGCCCAGCCGCAGACAGTAAACAGATAAGCATCCGCTACGGTAAAACTGTTGCCGGTAATATACGGGCTTTTCGCCAGCACGCCGTCCACATAGGCAAACTTATTCATCAGATTGCGCAGTGCAATTGGCCGGTAATCTTCCGGGGTTTCCGGAGAGAACAGCGGGCCGTAGCTTTTATGCACTTCGCTGGCAATATAGTTAAGCCATTCAATCTGATGATAACGTTCCATCGTTCCCGCCGGGGCAATAAGCTTGCGATCCGGTTTCTGATCAGCAAGATACTGCACAATCGCCACACCTTCGGTCAGCAGCTGGCTGTCACTGATACTCAGTGCGGGGACTTGTCCTTTCGGATTAATTTTCAGGTAATCATCACCGTTTTCGGTTTTTTTTGCTTTCAGATCGACACGGACCAGGGAAAAATCCAGGCCGGTTTCACGCAAAATGATATGGGGTGACAGTGCACAACTTCCCGGGGTATAGAACAATTGCATGGTATGCTCCTCAGTTAAAACAAAAGAACGGACATGGCAGTAGTGATGAAGTATAGACCGGTATTCGCGGGCGGGATGTATTCAGAATGCGAATTATTTGTCGGTTAACGCCATCTTTCCATATAATCGCCACAGATTCAATTTATGGGAAGACTTTGTAATTCATTGTTACAAAACACTAAAAGGTAAAGCACACATGAATAAAATCCGTATCGGGATCGCCGGACTGGGCGGGATAGCACAAAAAGCGTATTTACCGGTTCTGACCAGAACGGATAACTGGGTGCTGTCCGGCGGGTTCTCGCCGAATCAGGAAAAGGCACGTCAGGTCTGTGATGCGTACCGCTTTCCTCTGTTTCCGTCACTCCATGAGCTGGCAGAACAATGTGATGCCGTGTTTGTTCACAGCAGTACAGAGAGCCATTTTCAGGTGGTCAGCGAATTACTGAATGCGGGATGTCATGTGTATGTTGATAAACCGCTGGCAGCATCGTATGAACAATCAGAGGCACTCGTCAGCCTGGCGGAGAAAAAACAGCGGGCACTGATGGTCGGGTTCAACCGTCGCTTTTCACCGTTTTATCTGCAGCTCAGAGAACAGATTGCCGGAAAAGCGGCATCGATCCGTATGGATAAACACCGCAGCAACAGCGTCGGGCCGCATGATGTGGCTTTCACGGTGACCGATGATTATCTGCATATCGCGGATACTCTGCTCTGGCTGGGACGGGATGGTAATGCGGCACTGAAAAGCGGCCATATGCAGGTGAATGAGGAAAATCAGCTGCTGTATGCGGAACACCATTTACAGACAGATAACGGCATCTGGCTGACAGCCTCCATGCACCGCTGTGCGGCGAGTCAGCGGGAGCAGGTCAGTGTGACCGGACGTGACGGCTGTTATCAGGTGACGGATATGAATCACTGGCGCAGTGAAACTGCCGCCGGGATACAGGAACAGCATCCGAAAGCGTGGGATCCGGTACTGGTTCAGCGCGGGTTTGACGGTGCGGTGCGGCATTTTATCGAATCTGTTGCCAATCAGACACAACCGCTGGTCAGCGGCGAAGAGGCGCTTTATGCGCAGCGGCTGACGGAGAAACTGTTAGCGGAAAAGATGTGATTTTAAAGACAAATAACATCAATGCCGCATAACGTCAGCGGATAACAGGCAAAGGAACGAAAAGCATGCGAGCCATGGATGGCGAGCCTGAGCGTACAGGGAGTGTATTCACAGCGACTTTTCGTTTTGCCTGCTATCCGCTGTGACACCGAACGTGCAGAAAACACAGCCTCTGCCATGCAGAGGCCGGTTGCCTTATTTCAGTTCCAGCTCATTCATTGCCGCGATACTGAAACCGCCGTCAACATGCAGGATTTCACCGGTAATACCGCCGGCCAGATCAGAGCAGAGGAACGCTGCCGCGTTACCCACATCTTCTGTGGTAACTGTACGGCGCAGCGGGGTGACTGCTTCACAGTGCGACAGCATTTTGCGGAAATCTTTAATACCGGATGCTGCCAGTGTACGGATAGGACCGGCAGAAACCGCATTAACACGGATGGTTTCTTTCCCCATCGCGTTCGCCATATAACGGACGTTCGCTTCGAGAGAGGCTTTAGCAAGACCCATGGTATTGTAGTTCGGGATAGCGCGCTCCGCGCCCAGGTAAGAGAGGGTCAGCAGGGCGGAATTCGGGTTCAGCATACTGCGGCAGGCTTTTGCCATCGCCACAAAACTGTACGCGCTGATGTCGTGAGCAATACGGAAGCCTTCACGGTTTACCGCATCCACATAGTCGCCGTCCAGTTGGTCAGCCGGGGCAAAGCCGATAGAGTGAACAAAACCGTCAAATTTCGGCCAGACTTTGGCTAATTCCGTGAACAGATTTTCAATACTTTCATCTTCTGCAACATCACAAGGCAGAACGATGGAGGAACCCAGAGACTGAGCGAACTCTTCAACACGGGGTTTCAGCTTGTCATTCTGGTAGGTGAATGCAAGTTCCGCCCCCTGGTCACGCATTGCTTTGGCAATACCGTAAGCAATCGATAATTTGCTTGCAACCCCTGTGATCAGGATGCGTTTACCGGTCATAAAACCCATAGCAGTTTCCTTGTGTTTTCTCTGTCACCTTCTGCGCCGCAACCCGGCAGGTGACACGTTTAGTAAAAATCCGGCTGATGTTAACAGGTTACCGGAAATTGAGATGTAACCGGCCTGAATTATCAGAATACCGGCAGTTAATCCACATCCTGGCGCCAGGCTTCGGCGGACAGTGCTTCACCAAAGTGGCTGGTGATAAGGCGGCGTGTGACATCGTGCAGCGGGGATGCCAGTACCTCGGCAGTGTTACCGCGCTCGACAACTTCACCGTTGTGCATCACCAGTATCTGGTCACTGACATGTTTTGCCATGCCCAGATGCTGTGTGACATAAATATAGGCAATTTTTTGCGTTTCCTGGAGTTCAAGGATCAGATTTATGATCTGTGAACGTAATGACATATCCAGAGAGGCGAGCGCTTCATCCGCCACAATCACTTCCGGCTGCAGAATCAGGGCGCGGGCGAGGGCCACACGCTGTTTCTGTCCGGAAGCCAGCATGTGAGGATAGTAATCCGCGTGATCCGGCAGCAGACCCACCTGGCGCAGTGTTGCGTTAATGCGCAGACGGCGTCCGGCAGCATCGAGATCTGTATTGAGCATCAGCGGCAGCTCAAGGATTTGCCCCGTGCGCTGGCGCGGATTAAGCGAGGTGGCTGAATCCTGGAATATCATGCGGATGCGCTGGCTGCGGTAGCTGTAATCACCAAACGTCAGTTTGTGTTTGTCGATCAGGATTTCCCCGCCGCTCGGCTCGATCATCCCGGATAACATCCGCGCGAGGGTGGATTTGCCGGAGCCGTTTGCGCCGGTAATAGCGAGTGTCTGGCCGGGTTGCAGTGTAAAACTGACCGGTTTGACCGCCTCAAGCTGATGACGGCGGAAAAAACCATCCCGGTAACGGAAGGTTTTGCTCAGGTTTTTGACTTCCAGCAGCGGACCGGGCATCACACATCCTCCATATTCAGCGGGAAGTGGCAGGCAAAACTGCGGTTTTTGACTGTCCGCAGACGCGGCGCGTCAATACATACTTTCTGGGCATACGGACAGCGCGGCCCCAGGCGGCAGCCGACCGGCAGATGCTCCAGTGACGGAATCGCGCCCGGCAGGGTATTCAGGCGGCATTTGTGTGCCAGTGCCTTTTCAAAATCAGGGATAGCCCGCATCAGTGCCTGAGTATACGGGTGATGGGGTTTGAGCAGAAGGTCATCCGGTTCGGCACTCTCCACGGTCTGGCCGCAGTAGAGCACATTAATGCGATCCACCAGTTGGCTCATTAACTGCAAATCGTGGCTGATCAGCAGGATGGTCATATTGTTGTTTTGGTTCAGCCGGGTCAGCAGGCGGAAAATCTGCGCCTGAGTATCGGGCTCCATGGCGTTGGTCGGCTCATCGGCGATCAGCAGGCGCGGCTGATTGGCCAGCGCAATGGCAATCATCACCTTCTGGCATTCCCCTTCGGTCAGCTCATAGGGGTAACTGCTCATCACATCTTTGTGATCCTTAATACCGACACGGTGCAGCAGCTCAATCGCCCGGCGCTTACGCCAGTTAAAGCGTTGCCACCAGCGGCCTTTGTATGTCCAGCCGGGGATGGACTGAATCAGCTGTTTACCGATATTTTCTGACGGATCCAGACAGGATTGCGGCTCCTGGAAAATCATCGACACATTGTGGCCGATCACCCGGCGGCGCTGGCGGGGTGTGAGTTTCAGCAGATCGATATCATTAAACCGGAAGCGGTCTGCCGTTACGCGCAGATTATCTTTGGTGATACCGGCAATCGCTTTGGCGATCAGACTTTTACCGGAACCGGATTCCCCGGCCAGGCCGCGGAACTCCCCTTCGGTCAGGGATAATGTCACGCGGTCAACGGCTTTGACCGGCCCTGCGGCAGTCATAAATTCAATGGTTAAATTGCGGATATCCAGTAACGGCATTATTCAACCCCCGCATTAATAGCACGCTGTAACCCGGTACCGAGCAGATTCACCAGCAGAACACTGATAAGGATGGCGGTTCCCGGCAGAAGTACGGTCCAGGGCGCCACATAAATCAGTTCCAGAGAATCCCCGAGCATCGCTCCCCATTCCGGGGACGGCAGTTGTGCCCCCAGCTCGAGAAAACCGAGTGCGGCAATATCGAGGATAGCAATGGACAGGGCGCGTGTCAGTTCGGTGACAGTCACGGCACTGATATTCGGCAGCACAGTATGGATCAGAATATTGAGGTTGGACGCACCGTCGAGCCGGGCGGCAATCACGTATTCCTTATCAAGCTCATCATGTACTGCGATATAAATCATCCGCACAATACGCGGCAGCAGTGCCAGTGCCACGGCAATCATGGCGTGGCTGAGACTGGCGCCAAAAAAGGCCACCACAATAATCGCCAGCAGCAGAGAGGGCAGCGCCAGCAGGGTATCAAACATATGGTTAAAAATGGCTGAGCGCAGACCGGTGGTCATCCCTGCCAGACAACCGATGATAATCCCGGCGATGGCGGCAATGACGGTAACCAGAAGTGCACCGCCGAAGGTGGATTGTGTACCGAGGATCAGACGGCTGAAAATATCACGGCCGAGATCATCCGTACCGAGGAAGAAGGCGACATTCCCGTAATGAGACCAGGAAGGCGGCAGCAACTGATGACCGGCAAACTGCTGGTCGAGCGCATAAGGGGCTATCCAGGTACCGCCGATCGCCAGTGCAATCAGAAACAGCACGCCGTAAAAACCGATCATAGCCGGAATATCTGCGGTGAAATGCTGCCAGATAACCCGCCCCGGTGACGGCATCCGGTCTTCACGGTAGAAATTATCTGAAGGCATACCATTCCTTATGTTTCAGCGGGCTGCTGACGGCCCCCAGAATATCTGACAGCATATTGATAATTATCACCATGGTACCGACCAGCATGACACCGGCGGAAATCGCGGCAAAATCCTGCTGGCGGATAGCCGTGATCAGCCAGCGGCCGATACCCGGCCAGTTAAAGACCACTTCTGTGACCATCGCCAGCGTCAGCATGGTGGAAAACTGTAACCCGAGTTTCGGGATCACCGGCGGCAGCGCATTGTGCAGCACATGACGGCGGATAATGGTCAGCCGGGATAAACCACGGATAGCGGCGGCTTTAATATAGTTCTGGCTGATAATCTCTTCGGTACTGGTGCGCATCAGGCGGATAACTTCCGTCATCGGCGCAATGGACAGCGTGATCACCGGCAGCACCATGTGAGACAGCACATTGAGGATCATCGCCTGCCGGTATGGTGAATCCGACAGCCAGGCATCAATCACCGCAAATCCGGTAACCGGTGTTAAATCATACAGCAGGTCAATGCGTCCGGAGACCGGCAGCCAGTCCAGCCGCAGAGAGAAGAACAGGGTAAGCAGCAGTGCCAGTCCGAATACGGGAATCGAAAACCCGACCAGCGCAAAGGTGCTGATGGCGATATCCGCCATTTTATTGCGCCAGACCCCGGCAATAATCCCGGCAGGAATACCGATCACCAGCGCCAGCAGAAACGCCAGGCCGCACAGCTCCAGGGTGGCGGGCAGTGCTGCCCACAATTGCTGGCTGACCGGCTCACCGTTAATCACGGAACTGCCGAAATCCCATGAAAACAGGCTCTTGTAATAGAACAGCACGGCATCCGTCAGGGAAGCACCACTCAGCGGCGCATTTGCCGGGAAGTAACTCAGGCTGAAGCTGAGCACCGACAGAAAACAGAGCGTGATCAGCACCAGCAGCAGACGGCGCAGAATAAAAATAATCATGGTTCAGCCTCCGGCTCCGGGTCATCCCCGGTATCACGGTAGACACCGGCAAAAGAGGTATTACCGAATGCGCTCAGTACCAGCCCTTTAATATCATAGCGGAATGCCTGTAACCGCAGTGAGTAGGCCAGCGGCAGTACCGGCAGATCCTGTGCCAGAATCTGCTGCGCTTTGTGATAATACTCTATCCGGCTGCTCAGTTGCTGCTCAAGCAGCGCCTGGTGGATCACATCATCAAATTCCGGGGAACACCAGTGGCTCAGATTGGTTTGCGAACCGATAGCCGCACAGCTGAGCAGCGGACGGAAAAAACTGTCCGGGTCATTACTGTCGGTTGACCAGCCTGCAAGGGTAATATCGTGGCTGCGATCCATCAGGCTGTTTTCCTGAAAACGCCCCTCAACCGGGCGGATATTCATTTTTATCCCGACACGGGCCAGATCCGCCTGAATCAGCTCGGCCATTTTCAGCGGGCTGGGGTTGTAAGACTGCGAGGCGGTCGGTACCCAGAGATTCAGCGTCATACCGCTCAGTCCCAGCTCATTGAGCATTGCTTTGGCTTTTTCGGGATTATATTCCGTCACCCTGGTCTGGTTATCATACGCCCAGGAGACGCGCGGCAGAATAGACGCAGCAGTTTCCGCCGTGCCGTAATAGATGGATTTCATCAGGCGCTCATTATTAATTGCGAAAGCAATCGCACGGCGCGCCTGCGGATTATTAAACGGCGGTTTGCTGGTATTAAACGCCAGATACGCGATATTCATTCCCGGGCGCAGCATCAGGCTCAGGCGCGGGTCATCGCGCAGCACCTGTAGCTGGCTGGCGGCGGGATAGGCCAGCACATCACACTCACCGGTGATCAGTTTTGACATCCGTCCGGTGCCGCCCGCCCCGAGATCAACCACCACTTCCTGCATGCGGGGTTTGCCTTTGCGGTAATTATCATGGCGCTGCAGACGGACAAACTGGCCGCTCTGGTAATCATCCAGATAATACGGCCCGGTGCCGACCGGTTTCCAGTCAAGCTGTTCCTGACGACGGGCTTTCAGCAGGTTATCGGCATACTCTTTGGACAGAACCGGCGCGTAATGGGTTGCCAGATGCCACAGGAAGGAGGCATCCGGCGTATTCAGTTTAAATTCAACGGTATAATTATTGATTTTGCGGATGGATTTAACATTGGACGCAAACTGCAGACTGTCAAAATAAGGATAGCGGCCGCCGTTGATATAGTGATACGGGTTCTGTTTATCCACCACGCGGGAAAAGCTGAACACCACATCATCCGCATTCATTTTGCGGGTCGGTTTAAACCAGTCAGTAGTCTGAAAATCGGTATCACGGCGCAGATAAAAACGGTAGGTCGCGCCGTTATCCAGCACTGTCCAGCGGGCAGCCAGTTCCGGGATCAGGCGATAGGTGTAAGGGTCAACATCCAGCAGGCGATCGTAAATCTGTGCCGCCAGCGGCTCGACAATCAGCCCGCTGCTGGCCAGTTGCGGGTTAAATGTACTGATGTTGCCGTTCACACAATAGACAAAACCGGTATCGCGGACCGGCGGCAGCGGAGCGGCCTGAGCCGTGACCGGTTTTACCGGCTGGTCTGTCTGCGGGGCGGGTGCGGCGGCAAAGCCTGAAACAGGCAGGAGAACCGCACAGGCCCGGATAATCCAATGGCGCATAAATCAGTTACCGTTAAAAATGAACAGGGCATTGTATCGCAATTTGTGCGACTAACCAAAAACGGAAGCATTTAATCCGGTTGCGGGCTGCCGGCATGTTTTTTCAGTAATCCGCGAAACTGATGATAGGTCAGATTCAGCAATTGTGCTGCTTCCCGCTGATTAAACTGCGCGCGCTGTAATGCGGCATCCAGCGCGTCCTTCTCCTGTGTATGCTGCCACTGCTTCAGGGAGAACGGCAGCGGCGGCAGAGCCTGTGCGGCGGCGTCCGCTGAAGGAGCCGGCGCGGTGACAAACGGGTTGATCACCAATTCTGCCAGCGGTTCGGTGGTATCTCCCTGACGGTACAAAGATCGCTCAATCACATTTTTCAGCTCACGGATATTGCCCGGCCAGTGATAGTTCTGCATCTGTTGCAGGGCGTGCGGGGAAAAACCGGCAAAAAACGGCGTGCCCATCTCCTGACACATCTGCACGGCAAAATGACCGGCGAGTTCGGTCAGGTCGCGCGGGCGCTCGCGCAGCGGCGGGATATTGACGACATCAAAGGCCAGCCGGTCGAGTAAATCGGGGCGGAATTTTCCCTCTGCCGCCAGCGCCGGTAAATCCGCATTGGTGGCGCAGACAATCCGTACATCCGCTTTCAGGGTCTGCTGTCCGCCGACACGCTCAAATTCCCCGTATTCAATCACCCGCAACAGTTTTTCCTGCACGGTCAGCGGCGCGGTACCCAGTTCATCAAGAAACAGTGTGCCGCCGTCCGCCCGCTCAAAGCGGCCCTGATGGCGGCGCTGAGCCCCCGTAAAAGCCCCGGATTCATGCCCGAACAGCTCGGAATCGAGCAAATTATCGTTAAGTGCCGCACAATTCAGTGCAATAAATGGCTCATCCCAGCGCGGAGAGAGATAATGAAGACGGTGAGCAAATAATTCTTTACCGGTCCCCCGTTCTCCGCAAATCAGTACCGGCCGGGCAATTTTTGCCAGCCGCGACACTTTTTCCAGTGCATCGAGAAAGGTATTATCAATACCGATCAGGGTTTCCGTATTATTTTTCATGATTAATTTAACCACTAAATGGCGAATATTACCACTTTACAAAAAGTCATGACAAAAGGGAAATAAATAAACCTGAGAAAAAACAAACGGGTAAAAAAAATCACCGAGTTGGCACGCATCTTGTAATAGCAAACGTGTCATAAGACATAACTGCTGATAAAAGGACATCAATCATGGGAATCTTTTCACGTTTTGCCGATATCATTAACGCCAACGTTGCATCACTGCTGGATAAAGCGGAAGATCCGCAGAAAATGATCCGCCTGATGATTCAGGAAATGGAAGATATGCTGGTGGAAATCCGCTCCACCTCTGCCCGCACCCTCGCGGAACGCAAAAATCTGTCACGTCAGATTGAAAGCGGTGAGCGTCAGGTGAGTGACTGGCAGGAAAAAGCGGAACTGGCGATTGTCAAAGGAAAAGAAGATCTGGCCCGCGCCGCACTGCTGGAAAAACAGCGCGTGGAAGGCCATGTCGATACACTGCGTCATGAGCTGATTATTCTGGACGAAACTATCGCCCGGCTGAAAAATGAAATTAACGAACTGGAACAGAAACTGACTGAAACCCGTGCCCGCCAGCAATCCATGGTGGTGCGTCACGAAGCGGCAAAATCATCCCGTGCGGTGCGCCGTCAGCTCGACAGCGGCCGGATGGATGAGGCAATGGCCCGTTTCGAGCAGTTTGAGGCGCGGATTGACCATATGGAAGGTGAAGCCGCAAGCTATGGTCTGGGGAAAGAAAAATCACTGGAACAGCAGTTTGCCGAGCTGAAAGCGGAAGATGAGATCAGCGCGCAAATCGCGGCCATCAAAGCACGTCTTGAAAAAGAAGAAAAGGGCGAATAAGGTCGGTAACAGGCTTTCCTGAATTAATACCATTAAGGACAAAAATATGGCGTTTGTATTTTTAGGTATACCACTGACAATTTTCGTGTTGTTCGTGTTGCCGATCTGGTTATGGCTGCACTATAACAGTCAGCGGGGAAGCCGGGCCGGTGAATTTGAAACCCGCCGTCTTGCGGCGCTGGCGGAAAATGCTCAGCAGATGGAAGCGCGGATCAAAACCCTGGAATCGATTCTGGATGCGGAAAATCCGGGCTGGAGGCAATCATAATGGAATTTCAGTCACGCAAACTGTACCGCTATCCGGATGAAGGTATGTTCCGGGGCGTATGTGCCGGTATTGCCAACTATTTTGATGTACCGGCCTGGATGATCCGCATTATCGCGGTGGTGGCAACATTTACCGGCTTTTTCTGGCTGACTATCACCCTCTATATTCTGATGGGAATGATCCTGCCGGTGGTGCCGCGTGATTACCCCGGCCGCGACGGAGGAGTGAATGCGGCCATGCTGCTTGAACAGACAGAACGCAGCCAGGCGCGTACCGAAAAACGGATCCGCGACATTGAGCGCTATGTGACCTCAGAACAGTATGCGCTCAACCGCCGCTTCCGTGACCTGTAATCTGTCAGACGGAGAACAGTATGAAGTGGCCGGATAAACACACCCTGCTGCGTGCCGGAAAAACCGGGGCGCAGCTGTTAACCACCGCAGCACTGGCGGCAGCACCCGGAGGTATTGCCGCGGTGATTCTGAAATCGGTTACCCGTCCTGCTCTGCGCGGGGCGGCAATACTGGTACTGGAGCCTGTTATCCGTGCCGGTATGAAAAAAGTGATTGGCCGTTTTACACCGGAGAATTATGAAACGACTGCAAAATGAGCTGAGTGCCCTCGTCAACCGGGGGCTGGATCGTCATCTTCGTCTTGCCGTTACCGGACTGAGCCGCAGCGGCAAGACCGCGTTTATTACCTCGTTTGTTAATCAGCTGATGAATGTACAGAGCGGTGCGCGTCTGCCGCTGTTTTCGGCTGCCCGTGACGGCCGCATTCTCGGCGTGAAACGCATCCCGCAGCGGGATCTGGGCGTCCCACGCTTTGCCTATGATGAAGGACTTGCCTCACTGTACGGCACACCGCCGGACTGGCCGGTACCGACACGCGGTGTCAGCGAAATCCGCCTGAAACTGCGTTACCGCACTCAGGACAGTCTGCTGCGCCACTTTAAGGAAACCTCCACGCTCTACCTGGAAATCGTCGATTATCCGGGGGAGTGGCTGCTGGATCTGCCGATGCTGGAACAGGATTACCTCACCTGGTCGCAGCAGATGAAAACCCTGCTCAAAGGTGAGCGGGGAGAATGGGCAGAGCCGTGGCTGGCGCTCTGCCGTCAGCTTGACCCGGATGCCCCGGCGGATGAACAGCAGCTGGCAGCGATTGCGCAGGCCTATACTGATTATCTTCACCGCTGCAAAGCGGCAGGTTTTCACTTTATCCAGCCCGGTCGTTTTGTGCTGCCGGGGGATATGGCCGGCGCACCCGGATTACAGTTTTTTCCGTTTATTACCGACCTGATGCCGGATCCGTCCCGGCTGGCCAAAGCGGCAAAAAGCAGTGTTCTCGGCATGCTGCGCGATCGCTATCAGTACTATTGTGACCATGTGGTCAAAGGTTTCTATAAGCATTATTTCCAGCATTTCGACCGCCAGATTGTGCTGGTGGATTGCCTGACCCCGCTCAACAGCGGGCCGCAGGCATTTACGGATATGCGTCTGGCGCTGACCCAGCTGATGCAGAGCTTCCATTACGGCAAACGCACATTATTGCGCCGCCTGTTTTCCCCCTGTATCGACAAACTGCTGTTCGCCGCCAGCAAAGCGGATCATGTCACTGCCGACCAGCACGCCAATCTTGTGGCACTGCTTCAGCAGCTGACGCAGTCAGCCTGGCAGCAGGCCGCTTTTGAGGGAATTAAAATGGACTGCACCGGGCTGGCGTCGGTACAGGCCACGGAATACGGCATGGTGATGCACAACGGGGAAAAAATGCCCGCGCTGAAAGGCACCCGGCTGGCAGATAATACCCCGCTGACTTTCTATCCCGGCGAAGTACCGAAACGGCTGCCGGATGCAGACTTCTGGCAGCAGCAGGGGTTTCAGTTTGAGTCCTTCAGGCCATTACCGATGCGGATGGATACGCCGCTGCCGCATATCAGGATGGACAGTGCGATGGAATTTTTACTGGGAGATAAACTGTCATGAGCGAGCCTATCAAATCCCGTATTGATTTTGAGGAAGCACCGCTGTCGCCGCCGGTACAGGACACCATAAAACCGGCGCAACAATTTGCGGACGATGACAGCATACAGTTTGAACGCACGGAATTCACGGCAGAGCAGGATACAGACGGGGAAGCGGAAGCGCTGCTGATTCAGGCACTGAAACCCCGGCGCAGCCTGTGGCGTAAGCTGGTCTTTGTGGCCGGCGGATTGCTGGGGATCAGCGCCGTCGCACAACTGATTCAGTGGGTGAATGATGCGTGGACAGGTAATGACTGGACCGCCCTTGGCGGGATTGCCGCCACTTTTCTGGTGCTGATTGCCGCCGCCGGCTCTGTTATCACGGAATGGCGGCGCATGTACCGCCTGCGCCAGCGGGCTACAGAGCGCGAGGCCGCAGAGGAATTACTGCAAAGCCACCGTATCGGTGACGGACGTGCATTTTGTGAAAAACTGGCGAAACAGGCCAATATCCCGTCACACCATCCTGCGTTACAGCAATGGCAGAGCCTGTTACAGAGCAGCCATAATGACCGCGAAGTGGTGACCCTGTACAGTCAGCTTGTCCAGCCGGTGACGGATGAACAGGCGCGCCGGGTGATCAGCCGTTTCGCGGCGGAATCTGCGCTGATGATTGCCGTCAGCCCGCTGGCACTGGTGGATATGGCCTTTATTGCCTGGCGTAATATCCGTCTGATTAACCAGGTGGCGGCTATCTACGGTATTGAACTGGGATATTACAGCCGCCTGCGACTGTTTAAACTGGTTCTGCTCAATATTGCCTTCGCAGGGGCATCCGAGCTTATCCGCGAAGTGGGGATGGACTGGCTCTCCCAGGACATCACCGCACGGTTATCCGCCCGTGCCGCACAAGGCATGGGAGCCGGACTGCTGACCGCCCGTCTGGGGATCAAAGCGATGGAACTGTGCCGTCCGCTGCCGTGGACTGCAACAGATAAACCTAAACTTATGGATTTCCGTAAGCAGTTGTTACAGCAGCTTAAACAGGCAGTGCCAAAAGGGAAGAGCGCGGAAAAGTCCGCCCTGTAACCGATAATCCGGCCGGATGCGCATTTTGTGATGTCATCCGGCTTTTTTATGCAGAAACGGGTGTCCGGTCACTGTTTTTTTCACGGCGATCCCGTTATGCTCCCTGCGGGTCGCTGTCTCACCTCTCCGGCGCGGTTTGCCGTCCGCGCTGAATAAAACTTCGTTAACCGACTGACATATCTGTACTTTCATAGCCTTTTCACACGGAACTGTGGATAAACACCGCAGGAACGCATTTATTGTGTCAACAAATCGTGACAGTTTTCATTTTATACCGTAAAATCAGTTTCAATTAACGGGAAAATAATAACTTAAGTGTAAATAGGATCGTAACGATGCGATTGGAAGTAATTTGCCAGGACCGAATCGGACTGACGCGGGAGTTATTGGATCTGCTGGTATTACAAAATATCGACCTCAAAGGCATCGAAATTGCCCGTAACGGCCGGATATACCTCAATTTTATGCAGATCGATTTTTCTGTGTTCCAGTCTCTGATGGCTGAGATCCGCCGGATTCAGGGCGTGGTGGATGTCAGAACTGTTCACTTTATGCCGTCTGAGCGCGAACAGCGCGCCATGTGGGCATTACTCGAATCCCTGGAAGACCCGATTTTATCTCTCGACCTGCGCGGGAATATTGAACTGGCCAACAGCGCGGCACTCTCCCTGTTTGCCACCACCGAAGAGCGCATCCGTCAGCGCAATATCACTTACTATTTCAGCCAGTTCAACTTCACCCGCTGGATTGAGGATGAAGAACCTGCGCCATACAAGGAAACCATCAATCTCAAAGGCCGCTCTTACACCCTGAGTGTGACGCCGATTAATTTTGATGAGAAAGATGACGCCTCCGCCACTATCGGCGCGGTTGTGCTGCTGCGCACCGTCAGTGAGAGCAGCAACGGGCAGAAACGCCGCATGCAGGTGATGCATTCCGGCAGTTTTGATGATTTAGTGGCGAAAAGCGCCAAAATGCGCCATGTGGTCGAACAGGCACAGCGTATGGCAAAAATGGATTCCCCGCTGCTGCTGGTCGGTGAAACCGGGACCGGGAAAGATGTGTTTGCCAAAGCCTGTCATCTCTACAGTGTGCGCGGCAATCAGCCGTTCCTCGGGCTGAACTGTGCCTCGATGCCGGATGATGTGGTGGAAACCGAACTGTTCGGTTACGCTGCCGGTGCTTACGCCAACAGTACTGAGCCGAAAAAAGGCTTCTTTGAGCAGGCTAACGGCGGCACCGTTCTGCTGGATGAAATCGCGGAAATGTCCCCGCAGATGCAGATCAAGCTGCTGCGTTTCCTGAATGACGGCACATTCCGCCGTGTCGGGGAAGAGCATGAGGTGAAAGTGGATGTGCGGGTTATCTGTGCGACCCAGAAAAATCTGCTGGAGCTGGTGAAAGAGGGCAAATTCCGTGAGGATCTCTATTACCGCCTCAATGTGCTGACGCTGACCATTCCGCCGCTGCGTGAGCATCAGGAAGATATTCTGCCGCTGACCCGCGATTTCGTGAAACGCTTTTCCGAAGAGCAGGGTTGTGAAGAACCGCGTCTTGCACCGGAACTGGGGCAGTTTCTTTGTGCTTATCACTGGCCGGGTAACGTCCGCCAGTTGCGCAATGTGATTTATCAGGCGCTCTCTTCGCTGGAAGGCTCGCTGCTGCGTCCGCAGGACATCGTTCTGCCGGAACTGGAAGCGGAAATCGGCTTCAGTGAGGATATCCTCAGCGGCTCGCTGGATGATATCACCAAACGGTTTGAGTGCTCTGTGCTGACACGGCTGTACCGCCACTATCCGAGCACCCGTAAGCTGGCGAAACGCCTGAATGTCTCACATACCGCGATCGCCAATAAACTGCGCGAATACGGGCTGAGTCAGCGGCGCGGCGCGGCAAAAGATGATGAGGGAGAGGAAGAATAATTTTTTCCCCGGTAAAAAAAAACCCCGCGACCGTCACCGGCCGCGGGGTTTTTTTACAGATACGGGTAACTTATTTCAGTGCATTCAGCGCGCTGTCATAATCCGGCTCTTCGGTGATTTCACCGACCAGCTGGCTGTAAATCACAGTATCGTTCTCATCCAGCACGATCACCGCACGGGCACACAGACCGGCCAGCGGGCCGCTGCCGATACCGACACCGTAATTCTCACGGAATTCCGGATCACGCAGGGTGGAGAGCATCACCACATTCTCAATGCCTTCCGCGCCGCAGAAACGGGACTGCGCGAACGGCAGATCAGCGGAAATACATAACACCACGGTATTGGACAGTTTTGCGGCAGTTTCATTGAATTTGCGCACGGAGGCGGCGCAGACACCGGTGTCCACACTCGGGAAAATATTCAGAATCTTACGCTTCCCGGCGAATTTGGTGAGCTGGACATCTGACAAATCATTAGCGACTAATTTAAATGGTACGGCTTTTTCACCGGCACGCAGCAGTGCGCCGTAAACCAGAACATCGTTACCCTGAAGTTTTACAGTTTGTGTCATTTTTATCATCCTCTGTACGGGCTCATAATTGTTGGTATAAATAATACCTGGCAGGTGTTTTCTCACCGGATATCGTTAATAAAAATGTAATATCCGGTTGTTGTGTTTCGGTAATCATCAGATAATCTATCGGTTTACCATTTTTAATACAAGGCGCCCGTTATGTTCAGGCCAGCAAAATTTTCCCGTTCCGCACTTCTTGCCGGGACGTTTTTCACTTTTTCTTCACTGTTTTGTGCAACGGCGGCGGAGATCCCCGCAGGAACACAGCTGGCAAAAGAACAATCTGTTTATCGTCATCTGAAGGATGAACCCGCGTCTCTGGACCCGATTAAAGCGGTCGGTCTGACCGAAGCTCAGATCCTGCGTGATTTATTTGAAGGGCTGACCAGTCAGGGTGCGGACGGCAAACCGGTGCCCGGTGTCGCTCTCTCCTGGGAGACCCGCAACAATCAGGTGTGGACATTCCGCCTGCGTGACGATGCCCGCTGGTCTGATGGCTCACCGGTGACTGCACAGGACTTTGTCTACAGCTGGCAGCGGCTGGTGAACCCGAAAAATCTCTCTACCTTCGCCTGGTTTGCACCGCTGGCCGGCATTAAAAATGCGCAGGCGATTATCGACGGCAAAATGCTGCCGGAAACCCTCGGCGTTGAAGCTGTTGACAACCGGACTCTGCGGGTCACGTTAGACCGTCCTGTGCCGTACTTCCCGAATCTGGCGGCCAATTTCAGCCTTTTCCCTGTGAATCGCGCGGTTGTTGAGAAATACGGCGACAGTTGGATCCGCACCGGGCATCTGGTCGGCAACGGGGCATTTGTCCTGCATGATAGGGTGGTGAATGAGAAAATTGTTCTGACGCCGAACCCGCATTACTGGGATCACAAACACACGGTGCTGACATCGGTTACCTTTGTGCCGATTAACCATGAATCCCAGGCCACCAAACGCTATCTGTCCAATGATCTCGACATTACGGAATCATTCCCGAAAAATCAGTATCAGAAACTGAAACAGGCGATTCCGGATCAGATTTATATCCCGGATCAGCTTGGCACCTATTATTACGCCTTTAACACGCAGCGGGCACCGACAAACGACCCGCGTGTGCGGCAGGCACTTTCCATGACCATTGACCGTAAGGTGATCGCAGAGAAAGTGCTGGGCACGGGCGAAAAACCGGCCTGGCATTTCACGCCGGATGTCACTGCCGGGTTTACACCGGAGCCGGGCCTGTACCAGAAATTTACTCAGGATGAGCTCGACAGCCAGGCAAAAACGCTGCTGGCCGCCGCCGGTTACGGGCCGCACAATCCGCTGAAATTATCTCTGCTGTATAACAGCTCGGAAAACCATCAGAAAATTGCCATTGCCGTCGGTTCGATGTGGAAGAAAAAACTGGGCGCGGAAGTGAAGCTGGTCAATCAGGAATGGAAAACCTATATCGACAGCCGCAATACCGGCAATTTTGATGTGATCCGCGCCTCCTGGGTCGGCGATTACAACGAGCCGTCAACCTTCCTGTCTCTGCTGACCAGCACACACAGCGGCAATATCGCGCAGTATCATAATGAAAAATATGATGCTCTGCTGAAAACTGCTGCGCTGGAAACGGATGATAACGCCCGTAATACCGACTATAACGACGCCGAAAAACTGCTGGCGGAAGACATGCCGATAGCACCAATCTACCAGTACACCAACGGACGTCTGATTAAACCGTGGCTGAAGGGATATCCGGTCAATAATCCGGAAGATGTGGCATACAGCCATAATCTCTATATTATTAAACACTAACCCTGCCTCCGGTTCCCTGCTGCGGACGGCTGCAGGAACCGGCTGAACACACTCAGCAGCTGTTTTCACGGACAATGGGGAGAGACGCATGAGCGCTTTGTACGGATCCGCTTTTCAGGGAACAGATCCCATCTGCCGGGTGCAGTTTGACGGAGAGGGCGGTTGTACGCCGGTGGATGTCAACGCCGTTGCCGGGATAAAAGAACCGGTGTGGCTGCACCTGGACTATTTATCCGCGGATAACCAGCGCTGGCTGCGTGAAACGGAACTGTTGCCGCCGCAGGCGCGTGACGGGCTGACAAACAATGTTATCCGCCCCAGGACACTCCGTATTGGTGAGGGTGCATTAATTACCCTGCAAACCATCAACAATAATGACGGCGACCGGCCTGACCAACTGGTGGCATTCCGTATCTGGATCTGCGGCAGTTATATTATCTCCACCCGCCACCGTAAAGTGCATTCCATTCAGACCATTCAGGATGATTTACAAAACGGTGAAGGTGCAAAAAATACCGGAGAATGGCTGGCGGAAGCGGCGTTCTGCATCACCGACGAAGTGGCAGATTTTATTGAGGACTTACACGATACCCTGATTGATATGGAAGATGCGATACTCGATCAGCATATTCCGGCCCGCGGGGAGCTGGCACTGCTGCGCAAGCAGCTGATTGTCCTGCGCCGCTACATGGCACCGCAGCGCGATGTGTTTTCCCGGCTGGCCTCCGAGCGTTACACCTGGCTCTCAGAGCAGGACAGACATCAGCTGACGGATGTCAGTGACCGCCTGGGGCGGATTATTGACGATATTGACTCCTGTATCGCGCGGACATCGGTTATTTCGGATGAAATCACCAATATGATGGCGGATGCGATGAACCGGCGTACTTACACCATGTCACTGCTGGCGATGGTTTTTCTGCCGACAACCTTTCTGACCGGATTGTTCGGGGTCAACCTCGGCGGGATCCCGGGGGGCGATTTCCCGTTTGCTTTCAGTTTGTTCTGTGTGGGACTGGCGGGTGGTATCGGATTTGTTGCCTGGTGGTTACGTAAGAGTAACTGGTTGTAAAAACGTATATTTTTATATGATTTTACGTACCGGACTTGAGCTATATCAAGAAATACCACGCCCGGTTAGGGCACTATTACTCCCGCAGGTGAATACAACGTTGAGCGATGAACGTTGTGCTCCATAATTGTAGTTTTTCTCATATTGAGTTCTTATACAGAATATTGACCATTATCATGCCGGTGTATTTTATACATCGGTTTTTTTTTGCCTGAAACAAACCCGCCAATATTCAGGCCGTACCCTCCGTGGCACGGCACTATAACAGCGTGATTATTTCACTTCCGTCACATCCAGACGTAATTCTGTGAAATCCGGGCTATCGCCGTCATCATCCTCATCTTCCCATACCGGCTGAACAGGCAGAGTTTCGCGGTCAAATGCGAGATCACCACCGTCGACGACTTCACTGCCGTGATGGATAGATTTGAAATCGAATAATTCAGTGTCACATAAATGTGATGGTACGACATTCTGTGTGGCACGGAACATGGTTTCAATCCGGCCCGGATAGCGTTTATCCCAGTCGCGCAGCAGATCTTTGATAACCTGACGCTGCAGGTTCGGCTGAGAGCCGCACAGGTTACACGGAATGATCGGGAACCCTTTGGCTTCGGCGAAACGCTCAATATCTTTCTCACGGCAATAGGCCAGCGGGCGGATCACCACATGTTTACCATCGTCACTCATCAGCTTCGGCGGCATGCCTTTGAGTTTGCCGCCGTAAAACATATTCAGGAACAGGGTCTGCAGAATATCGTCGCGGTGGTGGCCAAGGGCGATTTTGGTTGCACCCAGCTCAGTCGCGGTGCGGTACAAAATGCCCCGGCGCAGACGGGAGCAGAGGGAACAGGTGGTTTTCCCTTCCGGGATTTTTTCTTTCACAATCCCGTAGGTATTTTCTTCGACGATTTTATATTCAACGCCCAGTTTTTCCAGATATTCCGGCAAAATATGCTCAGGGAAACCCGGTTGCTTCTGATCGAGATTCACCGCCACCAGGGAAAAACGGATGGGGGCGCTCTGCTGCAGGCTCTGCAGAATGGAAAGCAGAGTGTAACTGTCTTTGCCGCCGGACAGGCAAACCATGATGCGGTCGCCGTCCTCAATCATATTAAAATCTGCGATTGCTTTGCCGGTATGGCTGCGCAGGCGCTTTTGCAATTTATTGATGTTGTACTGTTCTTTCGGTGTATTCATGTCTTACTGTTCTTAACGGGTTTGGCTGGTGCCTGTGTCAGGCCGGCCGCACGGCAACGGAAATCTGAAATAAGAACGCAATGATAGCAGAAGGACGGGGGATTCGGATACGTATGGATTAAAAAGGATGACAGCCCGGAACGGAATGATCCGGGATGACGGGGGCGGGCTGCTGGTACTCTCTGGTATGGTTATTTTTTACTGCGGATTTTACCCCTTCCTCTGCTCTTCATATCAATAGTGATCGTGTCATAGTCTGTTTCCTGACTCTTTTTCTCTTTATAGTTAAGTGAACTCAGTTTGCTGTTTTTTTCGATACAATCAGTAAAAAAACTTTTTACATCAACATTAAACAAAAAAGCGATTTGCAGTAATGTACTGGCTCTTATATTGGTAATGCCCTGTTCATAGCGGGATATTTGCTGCTGACTTAAACCCAGTAATTCGGCAAGTGCCATACCTGATAATCCCAGCGATTTTCTTTTCCGTGAAATTTGCTGACCGATAAAGAGGCTGATTTCTCTCTCATTCATATGCTATGCCCTTAAATTAAAAGCTGTGTGTAATCTTAAATATAGTAATTATGTTAATTGTGTTTATATTGTTCAAATGTTCCCAGATAACTGCCGTCAGTATAAGAATTAAGATGATTCGACATATGGGATAATAGTTTTTTTGAATCAGGGTCTCTGTTTAAGATAAATAACACTCTGTGTATAAATTTTTCCGGCGATATATTAAAAATACGCAGTATTAATATCAGTGTATCCAGCGGAATAGCACTGTCACCATTCTCGTAACGGGATATCTGCTGCTGCGATAGCTGTATTATTGAACCTAATTCATGGCCGGTGATACCTTTTGATTTTCGTAATATTCTAATTTCCTGGCCTATAACTGCATGAAGCTCCTTTTTAAAGACCTGGTGTTGACAACTAAGTGCGTGGCAATTATCGGGCTGCATAAAGATACCATCAGGACGTCATTAAACTTAATGTATATTTTAAATACTATTATAGGAAATATCTGCAAGGCAAAAACAGTATATTGTGCATAATATGCAAGCCTTATAATGGTTGTCAATAAATAAAATCCGCAATAAAAATGTACAAAAGAATAAAAAGTAAAATTAAAAACTGGAAATATGCAGATATTACAACGCATATAAAAAAGGAATAAATTGGCTTGATTTTTTATGCATTCATTTGATTTTAAAGAAGAAAACAAAACCAATTTCTGGTGATGTGACAAATAACACTTCTGCGTTGTAGTTATACGCATTTTGCGGGTTTCACTGAAGAGAGGGCAATATGATGATATTCTTTTTGTAATTATAATAATGAAATATGTCAACATTTACGACAATAGTATGCCTTTGTGCAGATAATTATATAACAATAAGTAAAACTAAAAGATTTACAGAGTGTATGACCCTGTGTTTCCGCTCGTCACAAAAAGATGTGTAATTGTAAAAATCAGATATCCGCCGGGGGATTGAAAAGATAACGGCAAAAGCATCAATATCTTTAGTTTTAATATCTTAATGTTTTGTTTTTCTTTACTTTTATGAGTCATGATTAACTCAAAAATATCTTTTATTTCATTGTGTTGATAATGATATTCTCTTTTTGTTCTTTTCCGTTCATACCGGAGTATTGTTTATTAAAAATGATAATTCGTTATGAGGAGGAAAAATTAAACGCTTGTTTGTATCCGAATGGAAACAATTATAACAATAATGCAACCATCCGGGATGGAAGTAATAAAAACCTGCGATATTATTCGTTATTACCTTCTTTTAATCATTCAATGCATCAGTAAGGTCACCGGAATATATGTTATGGCTGACAACAGATCCCTGTGACAGCCATGAGAACGGATAAAATTTAAGCGTGATTTTGCATAATCGTATTGAATGTTTTTACAACCAGCAGATTACCGTTTTTCAGTGCAGCGTAGTTTTCCTTTATTTCGGATGCAGCGTATTCACGGATTGCCGTATTCAGATATTCAATCAGCTCAATTTTGCAATCCTTGTTTGTCTTATCCAGTGCTGAGAACGGTGTGCTGAGATCTCTGTTTTCTTCAATCAGTCGCTGAAGGAGTGATTTATCTGTTGCCCGCTCAAAATACTGGCCGACAGTAATAACCCGCTCAAGGCCGGTCAGCTTCATAACCATCAGGGTTAATCTGGAGCATACAGAATAAACAGTCTTATTGCTGACAGACATACTTACCTCATCTACGAAAATCATATGATTTATGCTGGTGTGAAGGTTTACAGCATTTCCCTTTTTTTAAAAGGTAGAATAATCTGAATGTTGTGTAAAATGGTTAAATTATACCAATACAGATTACGTATTGGTGCGTAATATCCGTTTATTCACGTAGCCATATTATTAAAAGGAATAACAGAGTGACTAAAAAAATACCGGGCCTGTTTATTGTACTGATTCTGTCCGGATGTGTTTCAGAGGGTACACAGCCGGAAAAATATGAAAAGAATAACGATGACCCTTATAAAAACAGCACCGTAAATACTATCCGTGAAAATCAGGAGATTTACAGGGAGCAACTGAGAATAAAACAACACACCGGCGGAGAGGGATAATGACAGTTATTGAGAATAATCATGAGTATACCGGCGGCCGGTATGAAAAAACGGATTTCAGTGACAGAACAATCCGTGGTGTGGTATTTGAGGACTGCACCTTTATCCGCTGTGATTTCAGCTCGGCGGTTGCGCAGCAGTGCCGTTTCACTGACTGTGTGTTTGAGCAGTGCAATATGAGTCTGCTGGCAATTCCGGAAACCCGGTTTTCCGGTACTGAATTTACCGGAACGAAAATGATTGGTATTGACTGGACAAAAGCATACTGGCCGAAGTTTGATTTTTATTCTCAGCTGGTGTTCAAAGAGTGCATTTTGGACAGTAATAACTTTTTTGACCTCAGATTGCATGAATCGCACTTTGAATCCTGCCGGATCCATAATGCCGATTTCAGACAGGCGGAGCTGAATAAATCCGTCATGCAGGACTGCGATTTAACCGACACGCTGTTTATGCACACTAATCTGGAAGGGGCGGATCTTTGCGGTTCCCACTCTTTTTATATCGATATCCGTGAAAACAAAACTGCCAAAGCCACATTTTCCGCATACGAAGCCCTGAATCTGCTGCGGGTGCTTGATATCCGTCTGGCTGATTAAATCGTGCGGCACCGGGTATATATACCGGATATCTGCTGAATAAAGAGTATAATTACGCAGTAACATCTTCATCAAATCTGATTTTGATGAATAAAGCGACAGTAAGGCTTCTGGTCACTTGCCGGTCTTTGGTATGATCAGTAATAAGTAACTCAATGTATACAGGCGGGGCAATGAGAAAATTTATTCTGTCAGGGATTATGGCCGCATTATTATCCGGCTGCGCAGGTACAGGAAGTAAAACACCGGAAGCACCCTGGGGCTTTACATGGGGGCAGACGCCCGCAGAATTAAAAGCCCTGAATCTGGACGATTTTGACTGCACAAAAACCCGTGATGGCGGGCAATTATGCAGCTCACTGGCATCACCGGAGGTTGAAAAGCAATTCTTTATGATGGTCTTTTCACCGGAAGGGCAAAAATTAAATGCAATATCCCGCTTCGGTGTCTGGAGCCATGATCAGGCCGCATTACTGAATGAGTACGATAAAGTGAATGCGGAAATGGAGAAAATCTACGGCAAACCGGCCGGGATAAATGAAGAATATGATCGCAAAACACCGTTCCTGGCAAAAGTCGCCAAAGGAAAAATCGGGCAGTTCAAGCGCAAATATGAATCAGAAGATACCGAGGTTGTGGTGGGGGTGGTCAGTAATGCCAATCTGGTACAGATAAATGATGAAAAAGATGTCACTTATACTGTGCTGACCATGTATACACTGAAATAAACCGGTACTTGCGGTGCTGAATATTATCACTATGATTCAGCACCGTTTTTTATTTATTCTGCGTTACAGTTGTTTTTCTGCATTGAACTAACCAGTTGTTTATAACTCTGTTTTTCAATTATATCGTCTGTCAGACCAAATTCTGCGGCTTTCTCCCGCAGCCGTTCCCTGTATTCTGCTAATTTGGTTTCATCGTGCGTCATAATGGCAAACTCGGCAAACCATCCTGCGCCGTTAATATGATCCAGTGTGATATGAATATCACCGAGAAACCAGACACTGCGGGTTTTTGTTAAGGTCATTGTGCAGCGGTAACCCAGCGTCAGCAGCATATTTCTGACATGCTCATGGTCATCAATATTGATAGCTTTGCATTCGCTGGCGGCGGGGCCTTTTACTATCCACAGCTTAATACCCGAGGGCGTCATTGTTCTGACTGACATACTGACATTACCGTCTGCCAGATGCGTTTGCTGCGTATCGAAAAACCAGTCTGTTTCTTCGTTATTTACCACAAAAGGCTCTGCATGCATTGTGCTTAATTGCGACAAAAAAGCGCTATGATCAGCCAGGCGATATTTTATTTCCGCTTCGTATTTACCATCAAAGTGATTACTCATGAATTTATCCGCTGTAAATAACCGGTTTGTGACTGGCCTGATAATATCACGTAACAGGCGGAACAGCCCCGGTAAAAGAATGTGATCAGTTTCGCTTAATGTCAGCCGTTGCTGATTTTTGATACAGCAAAAAAATAGCCTGTGGTATCCCTTTTATTAGTTTTTTTATTTCAAAGGGGATTATCAATGAAATTTATTAATCGTTACAGTGCAATTGCACTGGCTGTTGGTATGTTATCACTGAATATGACGGCACAGGCTGAGACTGTTTCCCTGAATGCTGCCGCAGCACCGCAGGCTGTGACAGAAATAGCGGTATTACAACAGGGGCAGTGGGACAGTTTTAATAAACAGCGCCTGGATGCCATGATCGCCAAAGTAAAACAGTCACCGGTACATACCTATTATGCGGTGTTTGACTTTGATAACACCACGGCATTTCTGGATATTGAAGAAGCGGTGTTGATTTATCAGCTTGAGCATCTGTTATTTGCCATGACACCGCAGGAACTGAAATCCGTTATTTTCAAAGATATTCCGGCTGGTAATTTTTCCGCTGAGTTCAACAATAAAAACGGTAAACCGGTCAATATTGAGAAGGTCGGCGCCGATATTCTGGAAAGCTACCAGTGGCTGTATGACAACTATGATGGCCTGAAGGGTGATAAGCCACTGTCTGAAATCAAAAAGTCGCCGCATTATCAGAATTTCATCACCAAAATGCGTTATTTATATGCGGCAATCGGCGGCACATTTGATCATGCGGTTTCCTATCCGTGGGTCACCTATTTATTTATGAATATGACACCAGAGCAGGTTGCGGATATTACCGCCAAGACCATTGAATGGCAGAAATCAGAGCCGGTTGAAGGTGTGGTATGGGAAAGCCCTGAATCGTTACCGGGACAGGCGGGTATTGTTGAAATTGACTGGCATAATGGTTTCCGTCTGGTACCGGAAATGCAGGACTTGTATCAGGTGCTGCAAAAATCCGGTATTGATGTCTATGTGATTTCCGCGTCGAACCTGGAAGTGATTAAATCGATTGTCACACAACCACCGTATTCTGTACCGGAGTCACAGGTATTTGCCATGCATTTACTGCGCACCAAAGATAACAAACTGACATCCGAGCTGGATCCGGTTTATCCGCAGACTCAGGGTAAAGGGAAAACAGAGACTATCCGCAAGTTTATTCAGGATAAATATGCCGGTAAAGGGCCGTTATTAGTCGCCGGTGACAGTGAAGGCGACCAGAATATGATGTCTGACTTCCCGGATACGGAGGTGGTGCTGATTATTAACCGCCTGCGTTCACCGGATACCATTATCGGGCAGTTATCAAAAAAGGCAGTGAAAGAGCATGGTCAGAAAGACGCCAAAGTATTATTGCAGGGACGTAATGACAGCACCGGTGTATTCGTGCCGTCACAACTTCATACCCCGTTGGGTGCCAAAGAAGGGCGGGCGTTAAAATAACAGCACTGGCTGTCAGTTTAAGGAAATACTGATAACCCCGGCCGGTAATACACACTATGATAGTAAATAGTTATCATTGCAGGGAATTCAGAAGGATATGGATAAATATATTGTGTTATGAAGGTCTGGGGTTAACCGGCTCGGTATTATTCCGCAGCCATGTGGCTATTAATACCGATATCAGCAGAACGGAAGCGGAACGTTTTATCGCGCTGTTTAATAATGCCGCTGCCGCCGATGCGGCAAAGCATAATATTAACGCGGCACGTTATGTTATCGTGAATATCTGTAAACTGTAGTAATACGGCGGGATTACCGCCGTATTCTTTTTCAGGATAATGCCAGTGTATGGGTAATGGCACAATTTTCAGTAAATGCCTCATCATGACTGACCAGTAATAATGCCCCTTTATAACTGCGCAGTACATTTTCCAGTAATAACCGGGAATCGAGATCCAGGTGGTTATCCGGCTCATCCAGCAATAAAATATCCGGCAAAGGTTCGGATAATGTTAATGCCAGCAATGTGACTTTCAGTTGTTCACCGCCGCTTAACTGTGACAGCGGAATTAACCCCTTATCACCCCGGATCCGCAATGCACCCAGATGGGTGCGCCAGGTTTGTGCCGGAATGGCCGGATCAAACTCGCACAGTGCTTCTGTGACCGGCAGGGCTTTATTCAGCAGCGCCAGGTGCTGATCCAGATATCGCAGACGGCCGTGCAGGGAGTACTCCCCGGATTTTGCCGTGAGCAGGCCCGCCAGTACTTTCAGTAATGTGGATTTTCCGCAGCCGTTGCGCCCGGCAATATGCCAGTGTTCACCACCGGAAATGGTCAGTGACAGAGGCTCTTGTGTGCCGGACGGCAAAATCAGATCACGGGTATTGATCCGCACCCGTTTTTGCTCGCCGGTATAATTAAAGGCCAGCATCTGCGGGGTGATATGCTGTATTTTCTCATTTACTTCCCGGCGCTGGCTGTCAAGCTGAGTCATAACACGGTCATGACGGCCGGTTATTTTTGATTGCTGCTTCTCCGCTTTGTTCTTTTTCATATCCAGCAGCAGGGCAGAGGAGGAGCCGGATGAACGGACTTTCTCGCCCTGACGGCGGCGCTGTGCTTTCTTTTCCAGTGTGCGCTGTAACTCCGTTTTTTCTCTGTTCAGCTGTGACTGTAACTGCTTCTCCTCACTCTGTAATGCGCTGAGCTGAAAGGCTTTCTGCTCGGCATAATGGGTGTTATTGCCGCCGTACTCTTCCAGAGCAGATGGAGTGAGTTCAAAAATCCGCTGCATGGTGTCGAGCAAGCGGCGCTCGTGGCTGATCACCAGTGCGCCGGCCGGATGATTCCGCAGTTGCTCACCGAGCCAGCGGCGTCCGGCGGCATCCAGATGGTTTCCGGGTTCGTCCAGTAACAGGAAGGCACACGGCTGTAAAAAGGCACGGCAGAGTGCCAGCCGGGTTTGCTCACCGCCGCTCAGACTTGTGCAGAGGGTGTCCGCCGGGAGATGCGCCAGCTGCGCACTTTCCAGCAGGGATTGCTGTTGTCGTGGCATATCCCATTTATCCGCCAGAAAATCATAATCCTCTGCGGTGGCGGTGCCGTCCTCTGTGCGGCGCAGTGCGGCCAGAATTTCTGCGGTTCCGAGAGCATCCGCCAGTGTGATACCGGAAAGGCGGGTCAGCTGCGGCACATAATAAAACGGCACCTGCCAGCTGATCATACCGGAGGCCGGTTGCCGCTGCTGCGCGAGCAGCGACATCAGCACGGATTTACCGCGCCCGTTATGACCGGTCAACCCCTGAACCTGACGGGTTAATGTGCCGCTGATGTTGTCAAACAGCGGAATATCGTTAAATGTCACTGATAAGTGCGAAAAATGGCATTGTACGGACATACAAAAGCTCCTGAATAAACAGGGGCGGGCGGATATGCCGGATAAAAAAGAAAATGATGACGAGGATAGCTGCCTGCCCGATATCAAAACAGCGCATTAGTAAAAATGCGGATGATACAGTAATGGGATTCAGGCAATTAAATCATGTCGGCAGACATCCTCAGGGGAAATGAACTGCGGCAATGGTGTCAAATAAATGCCGGATTGTAAACCCCCGGTTTCCGGGATTTCCGCAGAGTACGCAGGAATGATTTTTTCCCGGAATGTTACTGTCAATCGCCGGTATTTTCGTTATTCTGTCCGGCCTTGATATTTTTTTATTTTCCGGCAGCGGAAATTCAGTAACAGGATGGGTTATGAGTTCAGCAGAAACGGTATATCAGGTTGATCAGAAACGCAGAATTATCACCTGTGTCATTACATTCTTTGTGGTTATTGTGCTTTATATCGCACTGGCGTATTTATTTCAGACACGGATGCCGGGTGTGGCTGCCGCACTGGGTCTCACGGTATATGTCTATATCGCGCAGTTCCCGGTGATTAAAGTGTACGGCGATAAACTGACATCCAAAATCGCTGTCGGTAAAGTGGTGGCAATGCCGTTTGACGGCGGGCATTTCTCTTTACAGGAAGTGAAGGGGCTGAAAGCGTTAATGGTCTCGTTTTCCACGGACTCTTATATTCTGAGCTATCATCCGGCAAACAGCCGCCGTGTCCGTATTGTCGGGCCGACACTGAAAAAAGCACAGTTAAAAGCGATTTTTGATGCCATCCCGGAACAGTCAAAACGCGCGTTATAATGCGTTTGCCCAGCGCTGATGCCGGGCATTTGCTTCTGTTCCCTCGTTTCCCGTGAAAACCACATGTGTTACCATGGTCACACTTTTCTGCTCAAAAGCTGTATCGATACAGCTTTTCTTTACGGGGGACCATAATGACTGAAACCCTGTCACGAAATCAGGCCTGGCTGCGGGTGATGGTACTTGCGGTGGCGGCATTTGTATTTAATACCACTGAATTTATTCCGGTTGCACTGCTGAGTGATATCTCGGCGGGTTTTTCGATGCAGCCCGCAGAGACCGGACTGATGATCACCATTTATGCCTGGGTGGTGGCGCTGACGTCGCTGCCGCTGATGCTGCTGACGGCGCGTATTGAGCGGCGCAAATTGCTGCTCTGGTTGTTTACCGTATTTGTGATAAGCCACATAGTGTCCGGGCTGGCGCAGCGTTTTGATGTGCTGGTGGTCAGCCGGATCGGTGTCGCACTGGCACATGCGGTGTTCTGGTCGATCACCGCATCGCTGGCTGTCAGGGTGGCTCCGCCCGGTAAAAAATCTCAGGCACTAGGGTTGCTGGCGACCGGTACGGCGCTGGCAACCGTGTTGGGGCTGCCGATTGGCCGTGTTATCGGGCAGTGGGTCGGCTGGCGGATGACGTTCTTCTGTATCGGCGGTCTGGCGTTGATTACCATGGCGGCAATGGCGCGTTTTCTTCCGCTGCTGCCGAGTGAGCATTCCGGCTCCCTGAAAAGTATTCCGGTTTTGTTCAGACGACCGGCGTTAGTGGGGATTTTTGTGCTGACCGCGATTGTGGTAACCGGGCATTTCACTGCTTATAACTATATTGAGCCGTTTGTGCAGACCGTTGCCGGGAAGTCACAGGATTTCGCCACGCTGTTTCTGCTGATTTTCGGGGCTGCGGGGATTATCGGCAGTGTGATTTTCAGTCGTTACAACACCCGGCTGCCGCTGCTGTTTCTGCCTGCGGCGATAACATTACTGACGGTCTGCCTGATGCTGCTGATGACCAGCCGCGTGACCGATACCGCGCTGATTATCCTCGGGGTTGTCTGGGGGATCGGTATGATGTGTACTGCGCTGGGGTTACAGGTCAAAGTGATCGATTTGTCACCGGATGCCACCGATCTGGCGATGTCTGTTTATTCGGGCATTTTTAATATCGGTATCGGCGGCGGGGCGCTGCTTGGTAATCAGGTGATTATTCATATGGGAATGGAACAGATAGGTTATGCTGGGGCGGTGTTTGCGGTGGCGGGTGTGCTTATCTCACTGTTTGTTTTCAGCCGTTACCGGGCCTTGTTTATACAAAGGCCGAAAGCGGAGAGCCGTATTACCTCGCATAATCCGTCATAAATTAATCATATCCCGCACCGTTTCGCTGCGGGATTTTTTTTCTGATTTCTTTATAATATCCGCCTTACTGAGTGATAAAGATATGAACGGGTGATTTATGAATGGTTTATTGTGGCTGACGCTGGCCGTGGGCGCAGAAGTGGTGGCGACCTCAATGTTACGGGCGGCGGACGGTTTTACCCGGCTGATACCGTCGGTCGTGGTGGTTATCGGTTATTGTGTGTCGTTCTGGGCACTGTCTCAGGTGGTGCGGATGATGCCGCTGGGGATAGCGTATGCTATCTGGTCCGGAATGGGGATTGTGATTGTCTCTGCCGCCGCTTATTTTATCTATCACCAGAAACTGGATTTACCCGCAGTTATCGGGATGGCTCTCATTATTGCGGGTGTATTAGTGATAAATTTATTCTCGAAAAGCAGTGTTCACTGAGCTGCATCCGCAGCTATGAGGCCATAATCATGATATCAGTTCCATTTCTCCGCCGTCCGGGGCGGGTATTGTGCAGTGTTATTGTTGCGGCAGCGGCTTTTGCTGCGGGTTGCAGCAGTTCACCGGATACGGTGCAGCAGAAACAGATCCCGCGCTATCAGCAACCGTTAATTGATTTAACCGAAGATGCCCGTGCCAGCTGCAGCTATGCAGGCGGAACGCCGTCACTTATCCGCGAGCTGAACGGCGCACAGACACCGGGGTGTCAGTTTGCCAACGGCAAACGCTGCAGTCAGCAGTCACTGCTTTCCGGAAGTTGCGGATCGGTATTGTGAGAGATGCTCTGAACAGCCGCGTTATGATAACGCGGCTGTTATTGATTGGGTAAGATCAGAACAGGCGACGCGGCTGTTTGCGGTGAATGAACTGGGATAATAATACCAGCGCACTGATCAGCAGATATACAGCAAAGATACCGATAAGCCACTGCGGCATATCCAGTTTCAGGAATACCCACTGCTGAACGGCACAGTCACCGGATGCTTCAAACACTGACGGCAGCCAGGTATTGAGCGGCAGCCATTCCGGGAAATTCACAAAGAAATCACAGGTATTGAACGGAGACGGGTAGAGCTGGATCATGGTGTGTTCCCATGACAGCTGTAATCCGGCAATCCCGCTGTAAATCCACAGGACAATAGCCAGCCAGCGGATAATGGCGCTGCGCGGCGCTATCCAGCCCAGGAATCCGGCAAAGGCAATGCCCAGAACGGCAATACGTTCATAAATACACATCACACACGGCTGTAATCCCATTCCGTGCTGAAAGAACAGGGCGATACCGTCGAGTGCCAGTGCGGAGATCATCAGTAAAAACCATGCACTGCGGCCCCGCGAACACTCATAAAGATAAGTCAGCATAATTGTATCCGGGTTATCCGATTAATAAGAAACAGATTAACTAACGCAGCGACTGTACGATAAAAAATACAGCAACGCACCCCTTTTCCGCATTTACGGCGGGCAGAAACAAAAAAACCGGAATAACACTGTTATTCCGGTTAGTGCAGTGTAAAAAGGTGGTTACGGCAGTGTAATCACACCATTGGCAGCCATCCATTCTGAAACCGGCACCAGCCATAATTCAACACCGAAGAAACCGACCAGTGTCATCACGATGGTATAAGGCAGCGCCATGATCACCATTTTTCCGTAGGAAAGCCGGATCAGCGGTGCCAGTGCGGACGTCAGCAGGAACAGGAATGCCGCCTGGCCGTTTGGTGTCGCCACTGACGGCAGGTTTGTCCCGGTATTGATAGCAACGGCCAGATATTCATACTGTGTATAGGATACCAGTCCGGCTTTCATCGCCGTCATTGCCTCATTGATATAGACCGTGCCGACAAAGACGTTATCAGAGACCGCCGAAAGCAGGCCGTTGAACAGGTAGAACAGCGACAACTGCGACGACGGATCCGAACTGAGAACGAACTGGATAAACGGTGTGAATAATTTCTGGTCAACAATCACTGCAACAACAGAAAAGAACACGGTCAGCAGCGCGGTAAACGGCAGTGCTTCTTCGAAAGCCTCACCGAGAGCATGTTCTTCCGTGATCCCGCAGAATGCTGTCGCCAGAATAATGACAGATAAACCGATCAGCCCGACTTCGGCCAGATGGAAGGCCAGTGCAGTGATAAGCCAGATACCGATAAGGCCCTGAACAATTAACTGCATTTTTTCCTGTTTTGTCCGGCGTGCTGCAGATTTTTGTGCATTATCCTCCAGTACGGCTCTGACCCGCTCCGGCAGTTCCGCACCGTAACCGAACAGTTTAAACCGTTCCACCAGGTAGCAGACCAGCAGACCACAGACAAATACCGGAATTGTTACCGGCGCCATGCGCAGGAAGAAATTCACGAAATCCCATCCGGCATGTTTGGCAATAATCAGGTTCTGCGGTTCACCGACCATGGTCATCACGCCGCCGAGAGCAGTACCGATACCGGCATGCATCATCAGGCTGCGCAGAAAGGCGCGGAACTGGTCGAGTGTCTGGCGCTTTTCGGTGCTGTCGATAAATTCATCATCACTGAGCGTCACCGTTTCTTTTCCGGAAGAGGCATACTGATGATAAATCGCATAAAACCCGACAGACACACTGATCACCACGGCGATCACCGTCAGTGCATCCAGAAACGCGGATAAAAAGGCACTTGCCAGACAGAAAGCAAGAGAAAGCGCGCGTTTGGAACGGATAGACAGGAGCAGTTTGGTAAACAGAAACAGCAGCAGCTGCTTCATAAAGTAAATACCGGCAACCATAAAGATCAGCAGCAGGATAACCTCAAGGTTATTCACAATCTCATGGCTGATTTGCGCCGGCGATGTCATGCCGATCAGTACCGCCTCAATCGCCAGCAGGCCGCCGGGTTGCAGCGGATAGCATTTCAGCGCCATCGCAAGGGTGAAAATAAACTCAATGACCAGCAGCCAGCCGGCTGTAAAAGGGTCAATAAAGAAGTAAACAACCGGATTTATAATTAAAAAAAGAATAATAGCAAGCTTATACCAGTCAGGGGAGTGACCCATGAAGTTCTTCAGGAAGGCCTGCCGCATTGATATTTCCATTGTTGCTGTGTGTCCTCCGCAGGGGGTGAAAAGATGATCCGCGTATAACTACAGTGCTTTATACTACGCCGGTATTCTGAATTTATTAAGAATTTAAATCAACTGATGGTCACAGGTTGTACCATTGTGATTTATGACCGGATTCACTCTTTCGCAAGCTGATTGCTATATCGCAGCGTCACATTCTGTTATCATCCGGATAATTGGAAGGTTAATTGTTTTGGACGAAGTCACCTATGGTAATCAAGGCGCAGAGCCCTGCGGGGTTTGCAGAAGAGTATATTATTGAAAGTATCTGGAATAACCGCTTTCCGCCGGGATCCATTTTACCCGCAGAGCGTGAGTTATCTGAACTGATTGGTGTGACCCGGACAACCCTGCGTGAAGTGTTACAACGCCTTGCCAGAGATGGCTGGCTGACGATTCAGCACGGTAAACCGACAAAAATTAATAATTTCTGGGAAACATCCGGACTGAACATCCTGGAAACCATTGCCCGTCTCGATCACGAAAGCGCGCCGAAACTGATTGAGAACCTGCTGGCAGCCAGGACCAATATTGCCTCTATTTTTATCCGTACTGCGTTTCGCAATAATCCGGAAAAATCACTGGAAATTCTCAGTCAGGAAAATGAACCGGATGATAATTCCGATGCGTTCAGCCAGTATGATTATGACGTGTTCCGCGGCCTGGCATTTGCCTCCGGTAACCCGATTTACGGTCTGATCCTCAACGGTCTGAAAGGGTTGTACACCCGTGTCGGCCGCTTCTATTTCGCAAGCCCGGAAGCCCGTAAACTGGCGCGAAATTTTTATCAGCAGCTGACCGGCCTGTGCCGCGAAAAAGCCTATGATAAAGTGCTGGATTGTGTCCGCAGCTACGGCAAAGAGAGCGGTACTATCTGGCAGACCATGCAGAGCGGCATTGCACAGGATCTGAATCCGCAGTAACACAGACTGTATATGATGAAAAACCGGCGCTGAGCCGGTTTTTTGTTATGCGCGGGCCAGTGCCTGTAATATCGCCTGTGACTGTGTCCAGAGCAGGGAGCCACCTTCTTCCGCAAACAGATGATGCTCCGCGCGGGGAAAGCGTCCCGCCAGGATTTTGCCGCCATCCGGGGAGTGCACGGTACTGGTGTCCTTTTCCCCGTACCACAGTGACACCGGACAGGTAATTTGCTCCGGTGTAAATCCCCATTCCTGCATGGCAATCAGCAGATCCTGTGTATAGCCTTCATTTCCCTGAGAAAATGCCTCTGTCATACACTGCCGGTAAGCGGGTAAAAAATCTGCCGCCTGATAAACTGCCAGGTCTGTTTCCCCGCTGTAGTTCAGAATGAAACTCATCAGCCAGTCTGCGGTGATATTTTCCCGTACCCATGAGGTAAACCCGTCAGGCTGAGTCCGTGCGTTCTTCTGCATATCAATGATATCAGCAGATAACAGCGCCCGGGTTGGCGGGTAATCGAACTGATCCTGCCCGGAAATCAGTGCCAGCGCGGAAACTTGCGCATAATAGGCCAGTGCCATGGCATAAACCGCACCCTGAGAGAATCCGGCTGCTCTGAACCGGGTGTAACCCAGCGACTGCATCAGAAAAGTGACATCAGCGGCAAAGGATTCCGGTGATTTTCCGGCATCGGGAGAAGAATTACCGAGCCCGGGGCGATCCGGTGTGATCAGCCGGATATTATTGTCTGCCAGGTAAGGAATACCGAAGCCGGCAGAGCCACTCATGCCTGCACCAGTACAGAACACAACCGGAATACCGGTCTCAGGGCCGGAGTCATACCAACTGAAGCGGCGGCCGTCGGGTAAGAGGGTGATGTTTTTACGTTGGTTTTTAATATTCATCGTTATTACCGGAAAATATGCCGGAAGGCATAAAAAAGAAGAGGGGTTTTCTGATAAATAACCGGCGTAACGTAAATATACGGATTATTTATTCAGTCTGGTGTCATCGGCAACAAAGACGGGTGTCCGGTTGCGTTTCGCGATGAGTTCGCAGCGGTGCCTGCGACAGATAGACTGCATACTATTTAACAAATGCTTATATTACAAGATAATAAAACCATTTTCGGATAAAAGGATAATTTAATTAATTATATCAGTGATTAAAAAAAACACTGTTTTGTGACAGGCAGCAAAGAAACAGACTTAATATGACGTGAGGGGATTCCGCTATGTTGGCAAAATGTTTCTGAAATATTATGCTGATGCTAATGTGAAATAAATAACAAGGCGGCAACATGAACATTGTCATCCTGGGAAGTGGTGTTATCGGTGTTACAACAGCCTGGTATCTCGCGCAGAAAGGGCACGATGTGACTGTTATCGACAGGCAGCCGGCGGCGGCGGAAGAAACCAGCTTCGGTAATGCCGGGCAAATATCTCCCGGTTATGCCACGCCGTGGGGGGCGCCGGGTATTCCGCTGAAAGCCGTGAAATGGATGTTTGAAAAACATGCCCCGCTGGCCATCAGGCCGGATGGTTCGCTGTTCCAGCTGCGCTGGATGTGGCAGATGCTGCGCAATTGCGGTGCTGATTATTACGTCATGAATAAAAGCCGCATGGTACGGATTGCGGAATACAGCCGTGACTGCATGAAAGCATTACGTGCCGAAACCGGAATACAGTATGAGGGGCGTCAGGGTGGCACACTGCAACTATTCCGCACACAAAAACAGCTGGATAACGCAGCCAATGATATTGCAGTTCTGAAACAGGAAGGCGTGGCGTACCGCCTGCTGAGTGCCGGTGAACTGCATGAGGCAGAACCGGCGCTGGCCCATGCGGAACATAAACTGGCGGGTGGCCTGCAACTGCCGAATGATGAAACCGGGGACTGTAATTTGTTCACCAAAAGGCTGGCAGAAATGGCGGAGCAGGCCGGAGTGAAATTCCGCTTCGGTGTCAATATACATCGCCTGCAATTCAGCGGTGATCGTGTCAGCGGGGTGATTTGCGACGAGGAAGTGATCACCGGTGACCAGTATGTGGTGGCGCTGGGGTCATACTCGACAAAATTACTGCACGGCCATATCGCTATCCCGGTGTATCCGCTGAAAGGTTATTCTCTGACCATGCCGATTATTGACGAAAGCCGTGCTCCTGCATCCACGGTACTGGATGAAACCTACAAAATTGCGGTGACCCGTTTTGACCAGCGTATCCGTGTCGGCGGCATGGCAGAAGTGGTTGGTTTTAACCTTGATATTGTCAGACGGCGCTGCGAAACACTGAAAATGGTGGTGCAGGATCTTTACGGCGGCGGCGGGGATATCAGCAAAGCCACTTTCTGGACCGGTCTGCGCCCGATGACACCGGACGGCACCCCGATTGTCGGGCCGACTGCGTACAGTAATCTGTTCCTCAATACCGGCCACGGCACCCTCGGCTGGACAATGGCCTGCGGCAGCGGGCAGTTGCTTGCCGATATTATGTCCGGCGATAAACCGGCTATCCGCGCGGATGATCTGGCAGTATCCCGTTATCTGAACGGGTTCAGAACCCGGCTGGTGATCCCGCAGCAGTTACATACCGCATAACCAACAAAATAAGGAGCGGTGATTTTATGCCTCGTCCGATACAGGCTGTGATTGACAGTGAAGCTGTCCGCTATAATCTGGCCCGGGTAAAAGAGCGGGTCAGCCCGTCCCGGGTATGGGCAGTGGTAAAAGCGGATGCATACGGACATGGCATTGAACGGATTTTTCCGGCACTGGCGCAGGCGGAGGGCATTGCGCTGCTGGATTTCAGTGAGGCAGTGAAGGTTCGTGAACTGGGCTGGCAAAAGCCGGTTTTGCTGCTGGAGGGATTTTTTCAGCCAGAAGATCTGTCACTGATTGACCGTTATCAACTGTCAACATCTGTACACAGCGAGTGGCAGATTAAAGCGATAGAGGAAGCTTCATTTATTCATCCGCTGAATGTGTATCTGAAACTGAACAGCGGCATGAACCGATTGGGTTTTTCTCCGGCGGCGTACCTGAATGCACTCCAGCGTCTGACAGTATTACCACAGGTCGGCACTATCACACTGATGAGCCATTTTGCGGATGCGGATTTAACTGCCGGTATTCATAAACAGATGTCGCGCATTGCACTGTTCAGTTCTCTGAACTTACCGCAGTGTCTGGCAAATTCCGCAGCGGCCATGTGGGAACCGGACACCCGCGCGGATGAAGTGCGCTGCGGTATCATCCTCTATGGTGTTTCACCCAGCGGCAACAGTGCGGATATTGCAGAGTTCGGCCTGAAACCGGCGATGACTCTCCGCAGTGAAATTATTGCTGTTCATGATATTGAAGCCGGTGAAACCGTGGGTTATGGCAGTCGTTTTACCGCCGCGGCACCGATGCGGATTGCCACCATTGCCTGTGGTTATGCGGATGGTTATCCGCGCCATGCACCGGACGGCACACCGGTCTGGATTGCCGGACAGCGCTGCCCGCTGGCGGGACGGATCTCCATGGATATGCTGACAGTTGATATCACCCGCTGTCCGGAGGCGGATATCGGTACACCGGTTGAATTGTGGGGCGCGAATCTTCCGGCGGATGATGTCGCACAATATGCCGGGACTATCGGCTACGAACTGCTGACAGCGCTGGCACGGCGGGTACCGGTGATCACTGCCGGGTAATTATACGTCTTTCCGGCTGTTTTTATGATCCTGATAAATACCCGGCCACTCTGTGCGCAGTAAACTGTTCCGGTTGAAATCAGGCAGGAGTGCGTTATGCAGGCGGGTGTGGAAATCCGGGTGAAGGGAAAAGTTCAGGGAGTCGGGTTTCGTCCGGCTGTCTGGCAGATAGCCCATCAGATGGGATTGTGCGGTGATGTCAGCAATGACAGTGAAGGGGTGCTTATCCACCTTCCGGCAGAAGCGGATATCGCCGGTTTTATCAGCCGGTTACAGGCACAATGCCCGCCGCTGGCGCGAATCGACCATATCGGGCAGCAGCATTATACCTTTGAACAGTGTCCGGCGGCATTTACCATCACCGCCAGCGGACAGGGGGAAATGGATACCGAAATTATCCCGGACGCAGCAACCTGTGATGTTTGTCTGAGTGAATTGTTTGCCCCCGGCAACCGCCGTTACCGTTATCCTTTTATTAACTGCACACACTGCGGGCCCCGTTTCACCATTATCAGGGGAATGCCGTATGATCGTCCGAATACCGCGATGTCGGTTTTTCCGTTTTGTCCGGTGTGTCAGCATGAATACCGTGACCCGGCAGATCGCCGCTTCCATGCTCAGCCGAATGCCTGTCCGGATTGCGGACCGCATATCTGGCTGACGGATCCGCAGCAGCAGATTACCGCCCGCTTTGATGATGCTCTGTCAGCCGCAGTCCGTTTGCTGAAAGACGGCAAAATTCTGGCGATGCAGGGACTGGGTGGCTTTCACCTGGTGGCGGATGCACAAAACAGTGACGCTGTGGCCGTACTGAGAGCCCGAAAACACCGGCCTGCCAAGCCATTTGCGGTGATGATACCGTCCGTTGACTGGTTGGCGGAATGCACAGGCAGGAAGCCGGATCCCGGCCTGATTACCCTGCTGAAAAGCCCTGCCGCACCGATTGTGCTGACAGATGAACCGGAAGTAATCGCCGCATTGTCTCCGCTGGTCGCACCGGGATTGTGTGAAACCGGCATTATGCTGCCGTCTAATCCGTTACAGCACCTGTTGCTGCATGATATTCAGCGCCCGCTGATTATGACCTCCGGGAATGCATCAGGCCATACTCCGGCGCTGGATCACGCAGCGGCATTTGAGCAGCTCAGTTCCATTGCCGATGCTTTTCTGTTACATAACCGCGAAATTATTCAGCGGGCGGATGATTCCCTTGTCCGCTATCAGTCCGGTGATATTCAGGTGCTGCGGCGCGCACGCGGTTATGTGCCGGATGCTATCGATGTCAGCACAGTGACCGGCAAAAATCCGCCGGCAGTTCTGGCACTGGGTGGTGACCTGAAAAACACCTTCTGCCTGCTGCATCATCAGCAGCTGATTACCGGGCCGCATCTCGGGGATTTGGCTGATCTCTCCGTACAGGGGCAACTGGAGGCTTCGCTGAAACTGTTTGAGCGGATTTATCAGTTCAAACCACAGGTTATCGCCGGGGATGCGCATCCCGGCTATATCAGTCATCAGATGGGGATGGCACTGGCACAGGCGCATCAGGTGCCGTTCATGCCGGTTTATCATCATCACGCGCATATTGCAGCCTGTCTGGCAGAACATGGCTGGCGTCAGGAAGATGGTGAAGTCGTAGGGATAGCACTGGACGGCCTCGGATACGGCGCGGATAACACACTATGGGGCGGTGAAATCCTGGCGGGTGATTACCGTCATATGACCCGTACCGGCGGGTTACCGGCCGTGAGTTTGCCGGGGGGCGACAAAGCGGCGGTGCAGCCGTGGCGTAACCTGCTGGCTCATCTGTATCACGCCGGTTTGTGGCCGTCTTCACCACTGGCATCGCGGCTTGCCGGGAAGAATGTATCATTACTGATTAAAGCCATTGAGCAGGGTATCAATGCCCCGAAAGCATCATCCTGCGGGCGTTTGTTTGATGCAGTGGCCTGTGCGCTCGGATTAACCGCAGATCAGATAAGCTGGGAAGGGGAAGCCGCCTGTGCGCTGGAAAATTGCGCGTTACAGTGTCACAACCAGAATGAGCTTATTACCGGTGAAACACTGCCGCTGACTGCGGATAACACTATTAATTTACGTCCGCTCTGGCAGATGCTGGCGGATGATACTCAGACAATACCGGAAAGAGCATTCCGTTTTCATGTACTGCTGGCAAATACGGTTGCCGGGCTGGCGGATGATACAGCAACCCGGAAAAATACGGATACCATCGTGCTCTCCGGCGGCGTGTTTAATAACCGGTTGCTGCGCCGTATTATTAAGGGCAGATTAAGCCACAGACAGGTGCGGGAACCCCGTCAGTTGCCATGTGGAGATGGCGGAATAGCGGCAGGTCAGGCACTTATCGCGGCAATGACATTACTTAACTGAAACCGGTGGCACGATTTAGCACAGTAAATATTTGTAATTTTTATCATCGCTGAATTATCATTCACCGTAATATATGCGCCCCGCAAACATTTGTTGCGGTAATTTGTACATGAATTTAACTCAGGAAATGATAATGCATAAGAAATTAACCGGCCTGCTCAGTCTCAGTATGTTAACTGTCATGTCAGCCTCTGCCTTTGCAGACGACGGAAAATGGTCTGTCGGTGCTTCCGTACTTTATCAGGAGCAGGCATACCGCGGCACAAAAACATCTGATAAATTTATGCCGGTTCCGATGGTTAACTATGAAGGTAAAAACTTTTATTTTCATACTTTAGCGACCGGTTATTATCTGTGGAATGACAAAAAAGATCAGCTGTCCGTTGACCTGTTCTACTATCCGCAGGCATACCGTGCCAAAGATAATAAAGATTCCCGCATGCGCAAACTCGATAACCGCCGTGATACTGCCATGGCCGGGCTGAGCTACCGCCATCATGAAGAGTGGGGAACACTGCGTACCAACTTCTCCGGAGATATCCTGGGTAAAAGTGACGGTATGCGTTTTGATGCCGCTTACCTTTACGGGTTTGAGGGCGATAAATGGTCTGTCCAGCCGGGCGTGGGTGTAATCTGGTCCAGCGAAAAACAGAACCGTTATGAATACGGGATCACCGCTGCTGAATCCCGCCGCAGCGGTCTGGATGAATACCGTCCGGTCAGCAGCTGGACACCGTATGTTGAGGTGACCGGTCATTATCAGTTTGATGAAAACTGGTCTGCATTCGCCATGGGCCGCATCGACCTGTTACCAAGTGAGGCCAAAGACAGCCCGATGGTGGATAAAAAACACACCTCTATCCTGTGGACTGGTGTGACTTATACTTTCTGATAATTCAGTGGTATAACAGAACTGCACCTGACCTGTGTCCGGTGCAGTTTTTTTATGGCTGTTAACCATGCCGGAGGACTTCTGTGATCAGTGTATTGCGTCATTGTCTGCTGTTGCTCTGTTTTTTTGCCTCCGCTGTGTACGCGTGGCAGCCGCAGCAGGGCGATATTATTTTCCATACCTCGCGCACCTCTCAGAGCCTCGCCATACAAAAAGCGACCGGGTCGGTCTACAGCCATATGGGGATTATTCTGCTGCGTGACGGTAAGCCGTATGTGTATGAGGCGGCAAAAACAGTCCGCTTTACACCGCTGAAACAGTGGATTGCACGCGGCACCGGTAACCATTACGTGGTGAAACGCCTGAAAAAGCCGCTGAGTGCCTCACAGCAGCAGGCGTTATACCGTGAGGCGATACGGTATCAGTCCCGGCCTTACGACCTGACATTTTCATGGGATGATGAGCGGATTTATTGTTCTGAACTGGTCTGGAAAATCTATAAAAATGCCCTGAATACAGAGGTCGGTCAGTTACAGACATTGCGGGAGTTTGATTTATCCTCACCGGAAGTACAGGCAAAGATGAAAGAACGGTACGGAAAGGCGGTTCCGCTGAATGAAACGGTGATTTCGCCGGTGGCTGTGTTTGATTCACCGCTGCTGACAACGGTATATGAAAGCCGGTAAGCATTCACCGGCTTTATATGTTCCTGAGCAGCCCGTCAGCCGATTTTCGGGTTCAGACGGATACGGACAGAGAGATGGGACGGTTTATCGCCCTGCGGTGCCATAGGACGGTTAATCCGCGCACTTTCGGCACACACCATTGTTTTATAACCGTCATCCGGCATATCGGCCATTGAAGCGGACAATGCTGCACCGGGGTTCCAGCACACCACATCGCTGTGATGAAAGTGTAACACTTCAATATGACGTTTTAATTTCTTATCGTGGATATAGGTGGATTGCTCCGGCTCGGTATAGATGCGGTCGGTACGGCCGTTGAAAACCAGCTTTGTCTCTTCCGTATATTCTTCACGCTGTGACAGATTATCCAGCAGATGCTGCCCCAGCCCGCTGATACTGACCTGTGCAATATCGCCGACGGTAAAATAGGTATGCAGTGCAGCGGTTGCCTGATACTGCCCGTAAGCTTCCAGCTCAACCTCACAGGTGTCTCCCAGGCGGATGCGGGCGATCAGTGTGAACTCGTGCGGCCACAATTTGCGGGTTTCCGCACTGTCACGCAAGGTGAATGTGAGAAATACACTCTCTTCATTTTCATTATGAGCGGTGAACTCCCACTGCATAATACGGGCAAAGCCGTGGGAAGGTGCCTGCACCGGACCGAACCACGGCCAGCAGACAGGGATCCCGCCGCGGATGGCCACACCCGGGGTAAATGCACTGTTTTCACTGAGCCATAATCCCGGCTGTTCTGAACCGGCCGGTTGCCATGCCAGCACCTGTGCTCCCTGAAAACTGACCGCAGCACGGACTTTCGGATGGTCGATCACAATAACCGGCAAATCCCCCATCTGACGCTGGGACAGCGAAGGGGTGATCGGACTGGTAACCGGTAACGCAAGAAGGCGCTCAATCATAATTTACCCTTTTGTAATAAAAACAGGACATTTACTTTCTACTTTACGACTGTTTGCCCCAAAACAAAAGAGCCGCAAAAGCGGCTCTTTGTGAGGATAACAGAGTGCAGACTTATTTGGAGATGTGTGCAATCAGATCCAGAACTTTATGAGAATAACCGGTTTCGTTGTCATACCAGGAAACCAGTTTCACAAAGTTGTCGTTCAGTGCGATACCGGCTTTGGCATCGAACACAGAAGTCAGTACTTCGCCATTGAAGTCAGTGGAAACCACGTCATCTTCGGTGTAACCCATTACGCCTTTCAGCTCGCCTGCTGCTGCCGCTTTGATAGCTTCACAGATTTCAGCGTAAGTTGCTGCTTTTTCCAGACGGACTGTCAGGTCAACAACAGAGACGTTAGGCGTAGGAACACGGAAAGACATACCGGTCAGTTTACCGTTCAGTGCAGGGATAACTTTGCCCACTGCTTTTGCTGCGCCGGTAGAAGACGGGATGATGTTCTGGGATGCACCGCGGCCGCCGCGCCAGTCTTTGTGTGAAGGACCGTCAACAGTTTTCTGGGTGGCAGTGGTTGCGTGAACAGTGGTCATCAGACCTTCAACGATACCGAATTTGTCGTTGATGACTTTTGCCAGTGGTGCCAGGCAGTTAGTGGTACAGGATGCGTTAGAAACGATTTCCTGGCCCGCGTAATCTTTGTGGTTAACACCCATAACAAACATCGGGGTCGCATCTTTGGAAGGACCGGTCAGAACGACTTTCTTCGCGCCTGCCTGGATGTGTTTGCGTGCAGTTTCGTCAGTCAGGAACAGACCGGTTGCTTCAGCAACAACATCAACACCGGCTTCGTTCCACTTCAGGTTCGCAGGGTCACGTTCGGAGGTAACGCGGATAGTTTTACCATTAACAACCAGATGGCCATCTTTCACTTCAACGGTACCGTTAAAACGGCCGTGAGTTGAGTCGTACTTCAGCATGTATGCCATGTAATCTGCATCGAGCAGGTCGTTGATTGCAACGATTTCGATATCTGAACGCTCTTGTGCAGCACGGAATACGATACGGCCGATACGACCAAAACCATTAATACCTACTTTGATAGTCATAGTATTACCACCAGCTATTTGTTAGTGAATTAAAGTTGCTACTAAAGTTACCAAAACCTTGCCAGCCGTCAAGCGGAATCGTGTCAATTAATGTCATTTAACATTTAATCTGCTCAACAAATCGCCACTTTCAGTAAATTTGTCGCCGCTATTATCGGGACTTAGCGGAATAAAGACAGCGTGTATGGGGCATAAATGTGAAACATGTCACAAATAAGTGGTGTCAATGCTGACATGACAAGTTTAGAATAACATCCGGTCATTTGATGTTAATTTTTTGTTATTCTGTATTCTGACTGACCCTGCACAATAATGATAAGGATTCAGCTATGTCTGGGACTGATAAAAAGCGGGATACACCCGCTGAGCTGACAGAGATTCAGCGCTATGTCACACAGGAAGCGGGAACTGAGCACCCGTTTACCGGCCGCCTGCTCTATAATGAGAAACAGGGGGTATACCGTTGTATTTGTTGTGGTTCTCCGCTTTTTTATTCGGATACCAAGTTTGATGCCGGCTGCGGCTGGCCGAGTTTTTATGAGCCGGTCAGCAAAAGTGCAGTCCGGTATATTGACGATACCTCTCATGGCATGCATCGTATTGAGACCCGTTGCGGCCATTGTGATGCGCATCTGGGACATGTTTTTCCTGACGGGCCTGCGCCAACAGGGCAGCGTTATTGTATTAACTCAGCATCACTGAGTTTTGAAGATGAAAAAACAAAAGCAATAACAAACGGTTAGTTTGGTTATATTAAAATTTAACATTTATATAACGATAGAAAAAACGATTCAGCTTCTGATGTGATCAAAAGGTAAAATCAGATGCTTTCGGGGAAGGAGTTGTATGGAAATTGATGATTTATTGTCCGCCATGACGCCGGAAGTCTACGGGCGTCTGGTGACAGCCGTCGAACTGGGTAAATGGGCCGATGGTGTACCACTGACGGAATCTCAGAAAAGCAGCAGTCTGCAGCTGGTGATGCTATGGCAGTCCCGCCATAACGCGGATCCGGCACATATGACGGTGGGGACTGACGGGGAAATCAGCCTGAAAAGTAAGCAGGAGCTGAAAGCGCTGTTTACCGATACGCATCTGGCCACACTGAAACCGCAGGACTGAGTGTAAAACGGGACAGTGTTTACTGTCCCGTCATGACATTTGCTATTCTTTCTCGCCGCAGAACTGAGCCGCTGTCTGCAACCGCGCACCGGCGTTCTCCATCTCCGCAAATGCGGTGAGGCTGTCATCCGGCTGTAAATTAACACCCCGGCAGCCGTCTGTGATCACAGTGACGGCAAATCCTTCCGCCAGGGCATCCAGCACCGTAAATTTAACGCAGTAATCGGTGGCAATTCCCAGAACAGCGAGATGCGTGATCTTCAGTTCTGCCAGCAGTTGCAGCAGGGCGGTCGGCTCCCGGTGGTCGTTATCATAAAACGCGCTGTAACTGTCCGTGGCCTGGTTTTCACCCTTATAAATAATATGAGTGATAGCCTGTTTATTCAGGTCAGGATGAAAATCCGCCCCCGGAGTGTTCTGCACACAATGCACCGGCCACCAGACTTGGGGCAGTCCGTTCAGTTCGCCGCATTCACCAATCACTGTCCCGGAATTGACGGCAAAGCTCAGATGCTCAGCCGGATGCCAGTCCTGACTGGCGATCACCGGGATATTCTGTTGCTGACAACGGGCTATCATCCGGTTCGCTGTGCGGATCACCGCATCACTGTCGCGGACAGCCAGGCTGCCGCCCTGACAAAAATCATTCTGAATATCCACCAGAAGCAGTGCCGGTTTCATTGCAGACTCCTTAGTTGTCGTTATAGCTCAGCTCGCCGCGCAGATCCTGCTGCATCAGAATGCGGATCTCATCGCTGGTGTAATCCTGGCTGAGCAGATAATGCAGTTTGGTCAGCGCCGCCTCGAAGGTCATATCAAAGCCGCTGATCACGCCGGCTTCTGCCAGTGCATGACCGGTGGCATAGCCGCCCATATTGACGCGTCCTGAAATACACTGTGTCAGATTGATCACAATGATGCCGCGCTCTGTGGCCTCCCGTAATGCGATGAGCAGTTTTGGCTGCTGCGGTGCATTACCGACACCATAGGAGCGGATAATCAGTGCCTTGACCGGCTGCTGCAGAATGTTGTTCACCACATCCACTGACAAGCCCGGATACACGGTTACCACGCCGATGGGCTGCGGGGTGATGTTATGCAGCGTGAAAGGTGCGGTGCTCTGCGGCAGCGGGTGAGTATTGAGATTGCGGATATTAATCCCGGCTTCCATCAGCGGCGGGTAGTTCGGGGAGGTAAAGGCCGCAAAACCGTCAGCATGTGCTTTGACGGTGCGGTTGCCCCGGTATAAGCGGTTATTGAAGAATAATCCCACTTCATTGACCGGATAATTCGCCGCCAGATAAAGGGCATTAAGCAGATTGATCTGGCCATCTGAGCGCAGTGCCTCAAGCGGGATTTGTGACCCTGTCACAATGACCGGCTTGGTCAGGTTCTCAAACATAAAGGAGAGCGCTGATGCGGTGAACGCCATGGTATCCGTACCATGCAGGATAACGAAACCATCATAGTGGTCATACTGGGCTTTGATATCATCCGCGATACACTGCCAGTCATCCGGTGTCATATCGGAAGAGTCAATCAGCGGCTGGTGCTCGGTGATGGTGAAATCCGGCATCTCCGGACGGAAGAACTCCGGCATTTTGGCAACCTGGCGCTGAAGGTGGCCGGAAACAGGGATATAGCCCTGCGCCGAGTGCTGCATACCGATAGTCCCGCCGGTATAGACCACATAAATGGATTTCTTTTGCATGTTACTGCTCTTAACAATGAGTACAGGGAAGGAAATTATAGGGGCTTCAGAAATAAAAAAAAGCCTGTTCGTCACGAACAGGCTTTTGTCAGCTGAGAAGAAAACTTACTGAATATTGGTGCAATTTAAGCAGAATGCATAACGGTACTGCGGATCCGTCAGCATTTTCATAAAGGATGCCTGTTGTGTCAGCTGTGCGCCGACCGGTGCCGGGATCAGTCCCTGCAATGATGACGGCAGTGTCACCTTCACATTACCGGCCGTTTCCGCAAGCAGTCTGTCAATGAATGTCATTTCCGGCTGCATCCAGTTCAGTACCGGATGCTCAACAGAGGCCAGCTCTGCGGCTTTGGCAACCGCGTCATCAAAATCACCGAGTTTGTCGACCAGACCGTTAGCTTTGGCATCTGAACCGACCCAGACACGACCCTGCGCAATTTTATCCACTTCCTCCGGCGTCTTGTGACGGGATTTGGCAACGAGATTAATAAAATTGCTGTAGCCGCTTTCAATATAGAGCTGCATCAGCTCTGAGAATTCCGGTGTCAGTGCTTTGGTTACGGTGGCATCGGCCAGCGGCGAGGTGGACACGCCGTCAGTGTGCACGCCGATTTCGCTCAGCGAGTCCTCAAATGTGGTGACTACGCCGAAAATACCGATGGAGCCGGTAATGGTGCTCGGTGAGGCAACAATGTAGTTTGCCGGTGTTGAGACCCAGTAACCGCCGGAAGCTGCCACGCCGCCCATGGAAACCACCACGGCCTTGCCGCTCTGTTTCAGTGCCGCGACTTCCGCACGGATCTGCTCCGATGCCGTCACACTGCCGCCCGGGCTGTTCACCCGCAGTACCAGCGCTTTCACTTCCGGATCCAGACGGGCTTCGCGGAGTTGTGCGGCGATAGTATCACTGCCTGCCATTCCCGGGGCATCCGGGCCGTCAACGATAGCACCCTGAACCACAACCACGGCGATGTTACCGGTGGTCTTGCCCTGCGGCACGCCGATATTCATGTTTTTGGCGTACTCGGTAAACGGAATCGCATTGATTGTGTTGTTTTTCTTATCCCAGCCGAAAGTTTTGGTCATTTCTGATTCAAATACGTTAGCCGGCATAATCTCATCAACCAGTTTTTGCGTGACGGCATAAGCGGCATTATCACCTTTTGCCGTTTTCATCAGAGCCAGCATCTGCTGTGCGCCCGGGAAAATAGTATTCTTACCGGTTTTGCGGTTTTCCGCGAGACTGGTGAGATAGTTATCCCACAGCACACTGATAAAACGCTGCGTGGATTCGCGGGCTTCCGGTGACATATCGTTGCGCAGCATCGGCTCAACCGCCGATTTATAGGTACCGACGCGGAAGATATGGGTTTTCACCTTCAGCATTTCCAGTAATTCGTTATAATACAGCGTATTGGTGGCGAAGCCGTAGATACCGACGCTGCCCTGCGGCGGCATATATATCTTGTCTGCATAAGATGCCAGGTAATATTGAGCCTGGTTATAGTTGCCGCTGACAGCATAGACCCGCTTACCCTGTTTGCGGAATTCCGTGATGGTTTTGCCGATATACTGAAGTGACGGCTGGTCAGCACCAATGAAATCATCCAGCTTCAGGATCATTCCGGTAATATCCGGGTCGGTGGCGGCAGTACGGATAGTTTCCACCACATCAAACAGGGAGTTTTCCTGTAACTGACCGGAAGACGCGCCAAGCAGCTGGAGCGAGAGGCTTTCCAGCGGACTGTTACGGGTCAGCTGATCGACGACAACACCGGAAAGATTTACATATAATGCTCCGGGTTCACGGCTGGTCTGAGTATCCTGTTCACTCAGCAGTGCATAGGCCCCGGCGGCTAACAGCAGTATGATGATAAAAAGGACATTGGCGACAAGCTGACGCACAAAATTCAGTATACGCCAGCTCCATTTAAATATTCCGGCAATGATAGTCCATAAAGTATGCATGACGGCTCCAAAGACAAAGATGTCCTGCTATCGTAAAGAGGATGTGCGGATTTGTCAGCCTGAAAACGACACATTGCGGAAAATATAGGCAGTTAAGCAATCTATCCTTAAAAATAGTGAAAAAAGTGGTAGCTTATTAGCGACTAAAAAAGGGGAAAACCGATGGATGCACTGACATTACTACTCAATCGCCGTTCTGCTTCTCGTCTGACCACACCTGCGCCCGAAGGCGAAGCATTAAAAAATATTCTCAATGCCGGGATGCGTGCGCCGGATCATGGCGCGTTACAGCCCTGGCATTTTATCGTGATGCAGGATGACGGCATCACCAAATTCAGTCAGTTGCTCGAAAAAGCGGCAAAAACAGCCGGACTCGGGCCGGAAGTGGAAGAGAAAGCCCGCAATGCGCCATTACGCGCACCGCTGATTATCACGGTTATCGCGAAAGTGAAGCCGGAACATAAAGTTCCTGAATGGGAGCAGGTTGCAGCGGCAGGTTGTTCGGTTCATGCGATGCAGATGGCTGCTGTGGCTCAGGGCTTCGGCGGGATCTGGCGCACCGGTTCGTGGACAAAGGACCCGGTGGTACGGGAAGGTCTGGGATGTGAGGAGCACGATAAAATTGTCGGCTTTCTGTATCTCGGCACTCCGGCACTGAAAGCGCCTGCCAAAGTGGCGGCACCGGATCTGACACCGTTTGTCACGTATTTCTGAGCGGATTGACGTTAACAAGGAGACTATCATGTCAGAAGCGGTGCGTTTAACGCAATACAGTCACGGCGCAGGTTGCGGCTGTAAAATTTCCCCGAAAGTGCTCGACACCATCCTGCACAGTGAGCAGGCAAAATTTATCGATCCTAATCTGCTGGTCGGCAATGAATCCCGTGATGATGCGGCGGTGTATGATATCGGTAATGGTACCGGCATCATCAGCACCACCGATTTCTTTATGCCGATTGTGGATGACCCGTATGATTTCGGCCGTATCGCGGCCACCAACGCCATCAGTGATATTTATGCTATGGGCGGCAAGCCGATTATGGCTATTGCGATCCTCGGCTGGCCGGTCGCCAAACTTGCTCCGGAAATTGCACAACAGGTGATTGAGGGCGGACGAGCTGTCTGCCGCGATGCCGGTATTTCACTGGCGGGCGGCCACTCTATTGATGCGCCTGAGCCGATTTTCGGCCTGGCGGTCACCGGTATTGTCCCGACAGATAAAATTAAACAAAATAACCGTGCAAAAGCCGGTTGTCAGCTGCTGCTGACCAAACCGCTGGGTATCGGCATTCTGACTACGGCTGAAAAACAGAGCAAACTGCGTCCGGAACATAAAAATCTGGCGCGTGACACCATGTGTCAGCTCAATAAACCGGGTGCGGACTTCTCTGAAATCGACGGCGTAAAAGCTATGACCGACGTGACCGGCTTCGGTCTGCTCGGCCACCTGAGTGAAATTTGTCAGGGTTCCGGGTTACAGGCCGTAATCCACACCGATTCTGTTCCGGTACTGCCTGGTGTGTATGACTATATTGCACAGGGTTGCTGCCCGGGCGGCACACAGCGTAACTTTGACAGCTACGGCCACCTTATCGGTGAAATGACCGACGTTCAGCGCAAACTGCTGTGTGATCCGCAGACATCCGGCGGCCTGCTGCTGGCGGTTGATCCGGCAGCGCGTGAGGAAGTGGAGGCAGTTGCCCGCAAATACGGCCTGACATTAAGCCCGGTCGGTGAACTGACTGAGCCGGACGCATCCCGTGCACTGATTGAAGTCACCGCATAAACATGCGTTTGTTTATTGCCGAAAAGCCGAGCCTCGCCCGTGCGATTGCGGATGTATTACCCAAACCGCACCAGCGGGGGGACGGCTTTATCCGCTGTGGTCAGAATGACTGTGTGACCTGGTGTGTCGGCCACCTGCTGGAGCAGGCAGAGCCGGATGCGTATGATCCGCGTTATGCCCGCTGGAACCTGGCTGATCTGCCGATTATCCCGCAAAAATGGATCCTCAGACCCCGCGACGCGGTGGCGAAACAGCTGCGCACCATCGGTACGCTGCTCAGTTCCGCAACTGAAGTTATCCACGCCGGAGACCCTGATCGCGAAGGGCAGTTGCTGGTGGATGAGGTACTGGATTTCCTGGAGCTCGCGCCGGAAAAGCGTCAGCAGGTGCAGCGCTGCCTGGTCAATGACCTTAACCCGCAGGCGGTAATCCGGGCAGTGGATAAAATGCGTCTTAACCGTGATTTTATCCCGCTGTGTGTTTCGGCACTGGCACGGGCACGGGCAGACTGGCTCTACGGCATCAATATGACACGCGCTTACACTATTCTCGGCCGTAATGCCGGGTATAACGGAGTGCTTTCGGTCGGCCGTGTGCAGACCCCGGTGCTCGGGCTGGTGGTGCGGCGTGATGAGGAAATTGAAAACTTTGTGCCGCGCGATTTCTTTGAGGTACGGGCACATATTGTTACCCCGGCGGACGAACGTTTTACGGCGATGTGGGTGCCGAGTGAGGCCTGTCAGGATTATCAGGATGATGAAGGGCGTCTGACTCACCGGCCGCTGGCTGAGCATGTGGTCAGCCGCATCACCGGTAAACCGGCCTTTGTGACTGATTTTCAGGATAAAACGGAAAATGAAATCGCGCCGCTGCCGTTTTCACTGTCTGCGTTACAGATTGAGGCGGCCAAACGCTACGGGCTGAGCGCCCAGGCAGTGCTGGATATCTGTCAGCGTCTGTATGAAACCCACAAACTGATTACCTATCCCCGTTCGGACAGCCGTCATCTGCCGGAAGAGCATTTTACCGGGCGTCACAGTGTGCTCAACGCAATTTCAGTGCATACCCCGCATCTGCTGCCGCAGGATAACCTCGATGATTCGCTGCGTAACCGCTGCTGGGACGATAAAAAGGTCGATGCGCACCACGCCATCATTCCGACCGCCAAATCGGTCACCGTGTCGCTCAGTGAGAATGAAGCCAATATCTACGAGCTGATTGCGCGTCAGTATCTGATGCAGTTTATGCCGGATGCACAATACCGCAAATGCGTGATTGAGCTGGATATCGCCAACGGCAAATTTGTGGCAAAGGCGCGTTTCCTTTCTCAGGCAGGCTGGCGGACCATGCTGGGTGCCAAAGAGCGTGACGAGGAAAACGAAGGTACACCGCTGCCGGTGCTGACCAAAGGGGATGAACTCCTGTGTGAGCGCGGTGAAGTGGTGGAGCGTCAGACTCAGCCGCCGAGACCCTTTACCGATGCCACGCTGCTGTCAGCAATGACCGGGATTGCCCGGTTTGTGAAAGATAAGGCGCTGAAAAAAGTACTGCGCGAAACTGACGGACTGGGCACTGAAGCGACCCGCGCCGGGATTATCGAACTGCTGTTCCGCCGCGAGTTTTTGTACAAAAAAGGGCGGAATATTCATTCGTCCCCGGCAGGGCGCGCACTGATTCATGTTCTGCCCGAAATGGCCACCTTACCGGATATGACGGCGCACTGGGAATCCACACTGACACAAATCAGTGAAAAACAGTATCGTTATCAGGATTTTATGGTACCGTTGTCTGAAACACTGACCGGGCTGATAAACCAGGCCCGGCAGAACCGGAATGTCCGTGCTTTCCGTGATTTACCACCACCGCCGCAGGCGAAGAAGGCCGGCGCGAAAGGCAAAGGTAAAACCGCCGCGAAGGGCAAAGGGAAGACCGGCGGAAAAAAAGCGCCGCGACAGGAAGAAGAATAAAAAATGTCCCGCACTGCGGGACATTTTTTTATCAGCGGGTTAAATCAAATTCAGCCCAGATTGGCGCGTGGTCAGAGGGTTTTTCCATACCACGGATTTCATAATCAATGCCGGTGGCGGTACAGCGTGGTGCCAGCGAGTTGCTTGCCAGAATCAGGTCAATCCGCAGTCCCCGGTTGTCATCAAAGCCGCGTGAACGGTAATCGAACCACGAGAAACGGTCGTCTGCATCCGGATACATCGCGCGGTAAGTGTCAGTCAGTCCCCAGCTGAGCAGGCGATCCATCCACTCGCGCTCTTCCGGCAGGAAAGAGCATTTGCCGGTCTTCAGCCAGCGTTTGCGGTTGGCGTCACCAATTCCGATATCAATATCCTGCGGGCTGATATTCATATCACCCATAATAACAATCGGATCCTGGTTGGAGCGCCCGGACAGGTAGTCCTGTAAGTCCTGATAAAATTTGGTTTTCGCCGGGAATTTCAGCGGGTGGTCGCGGCTCTCTCCCTGGGGGAAATAACCGTTAATCACTGTCAGTACCCCGGCCGGGGTATCAATATCCGCCATAATCAGACGGCGCTGGGCATCTTCATCATCCCCGGCGAAGCCTTTGCGCACGGCAAGCGGCTCTGCTTTGGTCAGCAGGGCGACACCGTAATGGGATTTCTGACCGTGATAAAAAATGTGGTAGCCGAGGTGTTTCAGGTCATCGAGCGGGAACATCTCGTCATGGACTTTGGTTTCCTGGAGGCCGATAACATCAGGCTGATGCTGTGCGATAATCGCTTCCAGCTGGTGAGGCCGGGCTCTTAACCCGTTAATGTTAAAAGAGACAAACTTCATAAAATTCCAACCGGTTGATGAGTTAACAACAAAAGAGTAACAGATCGCAGAAAAAAAGTAACCCGCCGGCAGAATAATAAAAACCGGCACACCCGGCAGGGGTTAATATATCTTAATTTTAATTGACAAAATAATCAGCATTAATAATGATTATTCTTTCTTCTGTACAGTGAAATGAAATGAGTGTGATAAAAATCGGAAGGAAGATTTTAGTGTTTATGTATTAATCTTTAAAATGAACTTTAATAAAACAGAATAATAAAAATATAACATTGCATTATTGTTATTGTATAAATTTTAATAAAAATCGTATTTAAACTCTTTGTGTAAGAAAAAAACACCAGAAATAAAGTCGTTACATATCAATAAGTAATTATTTAACTGATTATTTACTACAGCACAGGAATCGACATTATGTTTTTTTCAAGGAAGTTAGAAGCCTTTATGGCCGTTGTTGAATACGGCTCACTCAGCAAGGCAGCAAAAGTGATGAACAGGACAACCCCGCCGGTGGCGAAGTCTATCAAGGACTTTGAGATCTCGCTGGGTAAGCGTTTATTTAAACGCGAAAAATTTGGTATGAGCCTGACGCGGGAAGGAATGGAGTTGTACAATGATCTTAAGGATCTTTATATGCAGGAAAAAGAAATCACCAAAAAACATATCAGTGGAACGATATGTAATAAGGTGAATATATTTTATGACTGGGGGAAAAGTAAATATATTGCGGCACTGTACCGGACGGCATTCAAAGCAGGTATACAAATTAATATATTTCGTTTCCACTATGATTGTATTGATGAAATAAATGATTTCGAGGGCAATACGCTGATACTGTCGTCAGAGCAGGTTATCAGCGAACGTTTTAGGCTGCTGCGCCACTTACCGCAGGGACAAATCGGAATTTGCTGCCGTCGTTCACTGTTTCAGGACTGTGATAACAATTTACAGACATTATTATCCTCCTGTGTCTGGTTATGTGAGCCGTTATTATATGAAAGCCCGTTACTCAAAACATTATTGCTGCAGCTCGGTGAGCAGAGCAAACATGAACATGTGCATCTGATCGACAATGTGAACAGTTATCTGCATCTGCTGATTGACGGAGATTATCTCTGCTTTATTGACGAACACCCGAAAACGCTGCCGTACAGCGATGAGCTGATTTTTCTGCCGTTATCGCAGAGTGAGGCGGAAAATCATTGTTATCTGTACAAATCGAAATCACACGCGAGTGTGCTGAACAAAATAATGGATTGTATTGAGAATATGAAATAACAGGAGAGAAGATAGATGGTGGTGGGAGAAGGATTCGAACCTTCGAAGTCTGTGACGGCAGATTTACAGTCTGCTCCCTTTGGCCGCTTGGGTATCCCACCAAAAATCAAATTGTCTGTCCGTTCAGCTGTTGCCTTGGGACGGGCTGCATAATAGCAAATATGCGGACGCTGTAAAGTAAAAAAAGAGAAAAAATGTGTGGTCGTTGTTTTTTTGCCCGAAGTGCACGTTAACCGTGCAACTTCAGGCAATTAAGCCGTTATAAAATGACAGTACGGTTACCGTAAACGAATACCCGTTGTGTCAGAACACGCCCCAGGGCATGGCTGAGCACATTTTTTTCCACGTCACGACCGGCCATGACCATATCATCGGCGCTGTAAGTGTGGTCGACGTTAATCACGCTCTGGTGAATAATCGGACCTTCGTCGAGGTTATCATTCACATAGTGCGCGGTGGCACCGATAATCTTCACGCCGCGCTCATATGCCTGATGATAAGGCCGTGCGCCGATAAAGGCCGGCAGGAAGGAGTGGTGGATGTTGATAATCTGGTTCGGATAGTGCTGCACAAATGCCGGGGTCAGCACACGCATGTATTTCGCCAGCACGACGTAATCCGGCTGATACTGATCAATCTGCTGAATGATCTGCATATCATGCTGCTCACGGGTCAGTCCGTCGTGGCTGATATGATGGAACGGAATACCAAACTGTGTGACCAGATGAGACAGCAGATCGTGGTTGCCGATAACCGCTGCAATTTCAACATCCAGACCGCCGTAGGCGCTTTTCATCAGGATATCGCCGAGGCAGTGTGCTTCTTTGGTCACCATAATGACAATGCGGCGGCGTCCGGCGGTGGTTAATTCGCGTGTGGAGCCTTTCGGCAGGGCATCATCCAGGTCGGCCAGCAGGGTTTCATCGTTAAAAATCCCTTCCAGCTCGGTGCGCATAAAAAAGCGGCCGGTACGGTGATCAACGAATTCATTGTTCTGGACAATATTGAGCTGATGCTTGTAACAAATATTGGTGATCTTGGCGATAAGACCTTTTGCGTCAGGGCAAATGGTTCGCAGAATTTTTTTCTGGCTCGTCTGGTGTTGCATGGAAGGTGTGGATCCTTAATAACTGATGTCGGTGATGTTTGTTTACAGAAGGTGCCTGTCCGGTGTCAGGCACAGCATTTTTTATATTTTTTTCCGGAGCCGCAGGGGCAGGGATCATTACGGCCGGTCTGTGGTTTTACGCCGTCGAGGTACATCCAGCCACCGTCAGTCAGGCGAAAACGGGAACGTTCGTGAATGAATTGTTTATCTTCGGACTTTTTATCAATAAAGCAAGCACAAAATTCAACGAAAGCCTCGTCCGGCGCGGTGCCGGGCTGAAAATCAATGACATTCAGTCCCAGCCATTCCGTTTCACCGAATCCGGCGGTCAGTTCTGTCCGCAGTGCTTCCGCGCGTGCCGGTGGATACCATGTCCGGATCAGATGATCAGCATTATGGGTGACAAACGCACTGTAACGCGAACGCATCAGTGCCCGCGCATCGGGGGCGGACTGCGCACCGGAAAGATAAGGCTGGCAACACTGTGCAAAAGTATCCCCGCTGCCGCACGGGCAGGGATCGGTATCTGTAAAATGAGACATAATTATCAAATAATGTGTTCAGGGTAAATAATCGTAAGGAACAGAGCTCAGATGCTACCGGAAATAGCGATCACACGCTATCCTTAATCTCAGCAGCAGTGCGGGAGCAGCGGCATTCCCGGTGTTCCGGGCACGCTGGGTTGTGAGGCCGGGCAGAAAGGGGATGCGATGAAGCAGGCACTGGACGGAAAACGATTGTTAGTCATCGATGACGACCCGGCATTCAATATGGCGCTGTCATCCTATCTGCGCCTTCTCGGTGCCACGGTGTTATCTGCCGGTGACGGTGCGCGCGCATGGGAATGTATAGAACAGGGCTTTCAGCCGGAACTGATTTTCTGTGACCTCAATATGCCGGTGATGACCGGCGCGGAATTTATTGCCCGGTCACAGTCGGATTTACCGGCCATTCCGGTGATTGTTATCTCTGCGACACAAAAAATGTCGGATATCGATGAAGTGCTGCGTCTCGGGGCAAAAGATGTGTTGTTAAAACCCCTGAACAGGCTGGAAGAAGTGAAAAAATTATGTTTGTCCCACCTGTATCCGTCATTTTTCTCACCGGGGGTGCTGGAAAATAATGATCTCTCCGGGATCTGGGCTCAGTTACAACATAATGTGGATGATGTTTTACGTTTATTAAAACAGCTGAATCCGCCGCCGAGCCAGGTGCTGGCCAATTATCAGATCCGCTATGCGCAATTATCTGATAGCTGCCGGGCGGGGCTGGTATTTGATGTGGCAGAATTTTCTGATAATGAAGTGGCGTTTTATTGTCTCGATATCAGTCAGAATACCGGCAACGGCCCGCTGATGGCGATGTTAATCCGCGTCATCTTTAACGATCTGCTAAAACGCTATATTCATAATCACCACCGGAAATTACCGAGCATGACCGCCATCTTAAATAAGCTGAACCGGTTATTACAGGACGCAGGTATTCCGGGACAGCTGCCGCTGCTGCTGGGGTATTATCACACCCGGCGTAAGTCGGTGTTATTGTCCAGTGCCGGTATCAGTGCGGAATTACGCTCTGACAATCATGTGATCCGCGTTAACCGGGGTATTCCGCTGGGGACACTCTCTTCTGTTTATTCCAGTCAGATAAGTGAATTCAGCCGCCATCTGCAATGCCGGATCTGGAACAGCAGCAGTCAGATTAAATTAAGCCTGACCCCCGGACCGCATCAGGGATAATTACCGGACTTTACCAACCCGTTCAGATATTAAACATCTCTTAACACTAAACCGCATTTACGCGGCACAGAGTATTTATCCCGGAAAATTAGCTGGTATACTCAGTCTCATTATTTTTTATAAATCGCGTATTTATTCTGTTTATGCGCATTGAGGATGATGTATGTCAGTGCAGAAAAATAAAGTACACAAGGCTGTGATCCCGGTTGCAGGATTAGGAACACGTATGCTGCCGGCCACAAAAGCGATTCCGAAAGAAATGCTGCCGCTGGTGGATAAACCGCTTATTCAGTATGTGGTGAATGAATGTATCGCGGCGGGGATCACTGAAATTATTTTAGTGACCCACTCATCAAAAAACTCCATTGAAAACCATTTCGATACCAGTTTTGAACTGGAAGCCATCCTGGAAAAACGTGTAAAACGTCAGTTGCTGGATGAAGTCCAGTCAATCTGCCCGCGTCACGTTACTATCATGCAGACCCGTCAGGGGATCGCCAAAGGGCTTGGTCACGCCGTATTATGCGCCAGACCAATGATTGGTGATGAGCCTTTTGCCGTGGTATTGCCGGATGTGATTATTGATGAATACAGCACTGACCTGGCGAAATTCAACCTGAAAGAAATGATTGCACGTTATGAAGAACACGGAGCAAGCCAGGTAATGGTCGATCCGGTTCCGCAGGAAATGGTGGCAAATTACGGCGTGGTGGATTGCCACGGTGAAAGCCTGGCCGCCGGTGAAAGCAAACCGATGTTTGCCGTGGTGGAAAAACCGGAACCGGCTAAAGCACCGTCGAATATGTCTATCGTCGGGCGTTATGTGCTTTCCCAGGATATCTGGCCGCTGCTGGGGAAAACTGCCCCGGGGGCCGGTGATGAGATCCAGCTGACTGACGCTATCGCCATGCTGATTGAAAAAAATCCGGTGGAGGCGTACCGTCTGGTAGGCCGCAGCCATGACTGCGGCGACAAAATGGGCTATATGAAAGCCTTTGTCGAGTACAGCATGCGTCATAAGCACCTGGGCCGTGAATTCTCAGACTGGCTGAAAACATTACAGAATTAATAATTGTTGCAATAGGTGAACTATGAAAGTAACCGTATTTGGAATCGGATATGTCGGTCTGGTGCAGGCGACTGTACTGGCGGAAGTCGGCCATGATGTCATGTGTGTCGATGTTGATGCAAAAAAAGTGGAAAACCTGAAAAATGGTGTGATCCCGATTTTTGAACCGGGCCTGACCCCGCTGGTGAAGAAAAACTATGAAGAAGGCCGTTTAAGCTTCACCACGGATGCGGCACTGGGTGTGGCACACGGCACACTGCAATTCATCGCGGTCGGTACACCGCCGGATGAAGACGGCTCTGCGGATCTGCAATATGTCACCGCGGTTGCCCGTACTATTGCACAGCATATGCAGGACTACAAAGTGGTTATCGATAAATCCACCGTTCCGGTCGGTACCGCGGATAAAGTTAACGCCACGATTAAAGCCACACTGGCTGAACGCGGCGCGGATATTGCCTATGACGTGGTGTCCAACCCTGAATTCCTGAAGGAAGGGGCGGCGGTTGCTGACTGCATGCGTCCTGAGCGCATTGTTATCGGCTGTGATAATGATCGTGTTATCGATATTATCCGCGAACTGTATGAGCCGTTTAACCGTAATCACGACCGCATGATTGTGATGGATATCCGCAGTGCGGAGCTGACCAAATACGCGGCAAACTGCATGCTGGCGACAAAAATCAGCTTTATGAATGAGATCTCCAACCTGGCGGAAATGCTGGGCGCGGATATTGAGAATGTGCGCCAGGGTATCGGTTCTGACTCCCGTATCGGTTATCACTTTATTTATCCGGGCTGCGGCTACGGCGGTTCCTGCTTCCCGAAAGACGTGCAGGCGCTGATCCGCACCGCGGAACATATCGGCTTTACCCCGCGCATTCTGCGTGCGGTGGAAGAAGTGAACGAACAGCAGAAATACAAACTGCCGTCCTTTATCAAACGTCATTTCGGTGAAAACCTGGAAGGTAAAACCTTCGCGGTCTGGGGCCTGTCTTTTAAACCGAATACCGATGATATGCGTGAAGCCTCCAGTCGTATCCTGTTACAGGAATTATGGGCCGCCGGTGCCAAAGTTCAGGCGTATGACCCGGAAGCGATGCAGGAAGCGCAGCGTATTTTCGGGCTGCGTGATGACCTGGCGCTGATGGGTACCAAAGAAGCGGCACTGCATAATGCGGATGCACTGGTTATCTGTACTGAGTGGCAGAGTTTCCGTGCGCCGGACTTCGATGCTATCAAAGCAGGACTGAAAACCCCGGTTATTTTTGACGGACGTAACCTTTATGACCCGGAACGTTTAGAAAATCGCGGCTTTATCTATTATGGTATAGGCCGTGGTGCTTCCATTAATCCGGTAATCTGAGTCTGAATATGAAAATACTTGTAACCGGCGCGGCTGGTTTTATTGGTTATCATGTCTCGCAGCGCCTGCTTGAGCAGGGGCACGAGGTTGTCGGTGCCGACAACCTGAATGACTATTATGATGTGAATCTCAAGCAGGCCCGTCTTGATCTGTTATTACCGCATCCGCAATTTCAGTTTTTTAAAATGGATTTGTCGGAAAAAGCGGCTGTCAGTGAGCTGTTTGCCGCACAGAAATTTGAACGGGTGATCCACCTGGCGGCGCAGCCGGGCGTGCGTTACTCCATCCAGAACCCGATGGCGTATATTGACGCGAATATTCTGGGGCATATGAATATTCTGGAAGGGTGCCGCCATCATAACGTCGGGCATCTGATCTACTCCTCCTCAAGTTCTGTATACGGTCTGAACCGCAAACAGCCGTTCTCTGTTGAGGATGATGTGGACCATCCGGTGTCGTTGTATGCGGCAACGAAAAAAGCCAATGAATTAATGTCACACAGTTATTCACATCTTTATCATCTGCCGACAACCGGTCTGCGGTTCTTCACCGTCTACGGCCCGTGGGGTCGTCCGGATATGGCGTTATTTAAGTTTGTGAAAGCCATGCTGGACGGAAAACCGATCGATGTGTATAACCACGGCAATATGGTGCGCGATTTCACCTATGTCGGTGATATTGCGGAAGCGGTGGTGCGTCTGGTGGATGTGGTTCCGGCGGTAAATAATGACTGGACGGTGGAAGAAGGGCTGAAGTCAGCCAGCTCTGCGCCGTACAAAATTTATAATGTCGGTAACGGTCAGCCGACCCGGCTGGGTGATTTTATTCAGGCGATTGAAACGGCGCTGGATATTAAAGCTGACAAACACTATATGGATATGCAGGATGGTGATGTGTTATCCACTTGTGCAGACTCCTCCGAATTGTATAAAACGATTGGTTTCTCACCGGATACGCCGGTTAATTACGGCGTACAGCAGTTTGTTGACTGGTATATGTCGTTTTATCACGGAAAAAAATAAATAACAGCAACGGTTATAAGTATAAAAAGGAGGCGAAAGCCTCCTTTTTGCTGTCCGTCTGACCGGCAGATATAAAAAAGCCCTTCAGAGAAGGGCTTTTTCGGCAGATATTATCACTTACTTGATTAAGAAATCGTTCAGAGATTTACCTTCGTTATCGATAGCTTGTTTGATCACAGCTGGTGTACGGCCCTGGCCGGTCCAGGTTTTGCTTTCACCGTTTTCATCGATATATTCGTATTTGGCAGGGCGCTGAGCACGCTTGGATTTGCGGGCTGTTTTGCCTGTACCCATAGACTGAATTAATTCTTCCGGGTTGATATTCTGCTTTTCAAGCAGCTGACGGAATTCTTCTAATTTACGGGTGCGCTCTTCTTCTTTAGCCTGAGCCTGGGATTCTTCCAGACGGCGTTCTTCAACAACAGAAGTCAGCTTTTCCAGAATTTCTTCTAAAACTTCTAAGCTGGATTCTCTCGCCTGAGCGCGAAGAGTACGGATATTATTAAATGGCTTCAAAGATTCACTCATAATCCTGGTCTCAAATTAAATGTTGGCTGGTGTATAGATAATAATAGATTGCTATTTAAAAATCTGCAATAGCAAATTTCGGAGTAAGGTTAAAACACATTTTTTTTAAAAGCAATTATTTCTGAGGAATAATAAGGGTCTTTTTGGCTTTTCGTTTAAATTTGATAAGGGGACGGGGTGAAAATGCGTTGATGTTCAGCATCTTCATAAAAATTGTTCATAAATGTGGTAGGGAATACAAATTATATTTAACCTTATCTTATGTAAAGAAACGTTATTCTTCGCTCCCGGTATAATGAAAAACAGGATAAAGCGAAGGATACCTGATAACAACAGTGAATATCCGGTATGTAACCATGACCTGTGTGAATTTACGTGTGCGATGAACTCAGGATATTGTGCATGCGATCACGGCATGTGTGAAATACAGATTGCGCTGTTTTTAACACTAATGTGTTAGTATTGTCCCGGATCTTGAATGTGTAAGGGGAGAGAGCCGGTGGCTCAGCTTTATTTTTATTACTCCGCAATGAATGCGGGAAAATCGACAGCGTTACTGCAGTCATCCTATAACTACAATGAACGCGGCATGCGCACGCTGATATTTACCGCAGAGATAGACAACCGCTATGAGCAGAGCAAAGTCACCTCACGTATCGGCCTGAGCGCCGATGCACGGGTCTTTGGCCCTGAGACGGACGTCAGCTCGGTTATTATTCGTGAACATCAGCAGACACCCGTACACTGCGTATTAATCGATGAATGCCAGTTCCTGACCAAAGCACAGGTGGAACAGCTCTGCTATATCGTCGACGATATTGATATCCCGGTTCTGTGTTACGGGTTACGCACAGACTTTAAAGGTGAGTTATTCAGCGGCAGCCATTATTTATTAGCCTGGGCGGATAAATTAGTTGAATTAAAAACTATTTGTTATTGCGGACGAAAAGCCAGCCGTGTTTTACGTTACGACGGACAGGGGCGGGTTATGTCAGATGGTGCACAAATTGACATCGGCGGTAATGAAAAATATGTATCCGTCTGCCGCAAACATTACAATGAAGCGATACGCGAAGTAAAAGCAGCAGAATATCGGTCATAAATCAGGGAAGTCCCTCTGTTATACAAAAAGTGCCGGGCGTCATTGTCCGGCTTTTTTATATCCGCTGCGGATTGCGCCGGATATCAAAAAACACCGGAACGGTTTCTGCAGGGAAAGTGATGAGGCGGTATTTGAGTCAGCAGGGATAAAATACCGGTGAATATCCCCGGGAGTTACCACAGTTTTGTAACGGGTATTAAGTGAAATATTAAAAACCGGCTGTTCCGGAAAACATGATCAAAAGTGAACAGCTGTTAATACAAAGACAATTATTTAATAATTATTATGAGACGGATATAAAAAAGCCCTCCGGGGAGGGCTTTATGGTTATTATTTGCCGGATTGATGATTATTTCTTAGCATTCCGTTTGGCAACCGGTTTTGGCGCCGCAACAGGAACAGATTCGTCATAGGTGCGTCCGTAATAGGTATCCAGCATGATTTGTTTTAATTCAGCAATCAGCGGATAGCGCGGGTTTGCACCGGTACACTGGTCATCAAAGGCATCTTCGGACAGTTTATCCAGTTTTGCCAGGAATTCCGCTTCCGGTACACCGGCTTCACGGATGGATTTCGGGATCCCCAGAGACGCTTTGATTTCGTCCAGCCAGATCAGCAGTTTTTCAATCTTCTGCGCGGTACGGTCGCCGGCAGCACTCAGTTGCAGATGGTCAGCAATCTCCGCGTAACGGCGGCGTGCCTGCGGACGGTCATATTGGCTGAACGCAGTCTGTTTGGTCGGGTTATCGGTAGCGTTATAACGGATGACGTTACAGATAAGCAGGGCATTAGCCAGACCGTGCGGAATATGGAACTCAGAGCCCAGTTTGTGCGCCATGGAGTGACATACCCCGAGGAAGGCGTTGGCAAACGCGATACCGGCGATAGTCGCGGCATTATGTACGCGTTCACGGGCAACCGGGTTCTTCGCACCTTCGTGATAGCTGGCCGGTAAAAACTCTTTCAGCAGTTTCAGCGCCTGTAATGCCTGGCCGTCAGAGAATTCGTTTGCCAGCACGGATACATACGCTTCCAGTGCGTGAGTGACCGCATCCAGCCCGCCGAACGCGGTGAGGGATTTCGGCATGTTCATCACCAGGTTGGCATCAACAATCGCCATATCCGGGGTCAGCGCATAGTCCGCCAGCGGGTATTTCTGGCCGGTGGTATCATCTGTCACAACCGCAAACGGAGTCACTTCAGAACCGGTACCGGATGTGGTGGTGATAGCAACCATTTTTGCTTTCACGCCCATTTTCGGGAACTTATAGATACGTTTACGGATATCCATAAAGCGCAGTGCCAGTTCCTCAAAATGTGTTTCCGGATGCTCATACATCACCCACATAATTTTGGCTGCATCCATCGGGGAGCCGCCGCCGAGGGCAATAATCACGTCCGGTTTGAAGCTGTTCATCTGCTCTGCGCCTTTGCGGACCACAGAAAGTGTCGGGTCAGCTTCCACTTCAAAGAAAATTTCCACTTCCATACCGTAGGATTTCAGCACACGGGTGACTTCATCCACATAGCCGTTATTGAACAGATAGCCGTCAGTCACGATAAAGGCGCGTTTTGCACCGTCACCGGCGATCTCTTCCAGGGCAACCGGCAGAGAACCACGGCGGAAATAGATAGATTTCGGAAGTTTATGCCACAACATATTTTCAGCTCGTTTTGCCACGGTTTTGGTGTTGATCAGATGTTTCGGTCCGACGTTTTCGGAAATGGAGTTACCACCCCAGGAGCCGCAACCCAGTGTCAGTGACGGAGACAGTTTGAAGTTATACAGGTCGCCGATCCCACCCTGTGATGCCGGGGTGTTAATCAGGATACGTGCGGTTTTCATCTTCTCACCGAAGAATTTCACGCGCTCCGGCTGGTTGTCCTGATCGGTATATAAGCAGGAGGTGTGGCCGATCCCGCCCATTTCCACCAGTTTTTCCGCTTTGATCACCGCGTCTTCAAAATCTTTGCCGCGGTACATGGCTAACAGCGGGGAGAGTTTTTCGTGTGCAAACGGCTCGGATTCATCCACTACGGAGACCGCACCGATAAGAATTTTGGTCCAGGCAGGTACTTCGATGCCGGCCATTTCAGCAATTTTCACCGCGGACTGACCGACAATTTTCGCATTCAGTCCGCCGTTAAGCAGAATGATGTCCTGAACGGCTTTCAGCTCTTTGCCTTTCAGAATATAACCGCCGTGGGTTTCAAAACGTTCTTTGACCTGCTCATACACATCATCCACTACGATAACCGATTGCTCAGAGGCACAAATCACGCCGTTATCGAAGGTTTTTGACATCAGAATAGAGGCCACCGCGCGTTTGATATCAGCGGTTTCATCAATCACGACAGGGGTGTTACCCGCGCCCACACCAATGGCCGGTTTACCGGAACTGTAGGCGGCTTTCACCATGCCCGGCCCGCCGGTGGCGAGGATCAGGTTGGTATCAGCGTGATGCATCAGGGCATTGGACAATTCCACTGACGGCTCGTCGATCCAGCCGATAATATCTTTCGGGGCACCGGCGGCAACAGCCGCGTTGAGGACAATTTCAGCTGCTCTGTTAGTGGCTTTTTTTGCACGCGGATGCGGGGAGAAAATGATCCCGTTACGGGTTTTCAGGCTGATCAGCGCTTTAAAAATTGCGGTGGAGGTCGGGTTAGTGGTCGGGACGATACCGCAGATAATACCGATAGGCTCTGCGATGGTGATGGTGCCGAAGGTCGGGTCTTCCGATAAGATGCCGCAGGTTTTCTCATCGCGGTAGGCGTTATAGATATATTCAGAAGCAAAATGGTTTTTGATCACTTTATCTTCAATAATACCCATGCCGGACTCTTCAACCGCCAGTTTTGCCAGCGGGATACGGGCATCTGCTGCAGCGAGTGCCGCCGCCCGGAAGATAGCATCCACCTGTTCCTGGGAGAAACCGGCAAACTCGCGCTGAGCTTTCTTCACGCGGGCAACTAATTCATTGAGTTCGGTAACGTTCGTTACGGCCATACAGATCACTCCTGATAAATTGTTAAACTTTTTAAGCAAATCAGCGAATTGATACAAATTGATTATAGCGGTGATATCTTCCGGTAACTAAATCGATTTTGCCGGTAACATAATGCAGATATGCCCGCTGATTTGCTTAAAAAGCCCGTCAGGTCTTTCTGTTCACATTATAGTTGAATCGATTCAACTATAATGAAAGCAGCTTAACATTCAGGGGGAATATTAAAGTGATCCAAATCACAAATACATCAAGCTGACACCATTCAGCATGAGTCAAAACGGGAACAATACGGAGTGACGGGAATGGTATCGGGTTTCAATTTCACAGAAGAACTGATGATTGTCTGAAATTCAGTCAGAAGTAAGGCGATATAACTGTATCGAATCAGCCGGAAGCAGAAAATATTCTGCGTAAAGCAATTCCTTTTCCTGCACATTCAACGGTATGATGTCTGTGTTAATAATCACATTTATAATTATTACAACCCCCAGGCGATAGCCTGCTGTTATTATCAGCAGGCTATCACTGTATTATCATCAGGTTGAGGATCCTTTGTGGGCAACACTTTGCTGGATTTTTCCGGTTATTTAAAATTTTTTGTCGGCTTATTTGCCTTAGTCAACCCGGTCGGTATTTTGCCGGTCTTTATGAGCATGACAAATTATCAGACTGCCGCAGTGCGCAATAAGACCAACATGATTGCGAACTTTTCGGTGGCCGTGATTTTGTGCACATCACTTCTGGTCGGCGATAAGATCCTCATTATGTTCGGTATTTCCATCGAATCTTTCCGGATAGCGGGGGGGACACTGATTGTCCTCATCGCCATGTCCATGATCAGCGGTAAGCTGGGGGAAGATAAGCAGAACAAACAGGAGCAGTCGGAAACGGCTATCCGCGACAATATCGGTGTGGTGCCGCTGGCGCTGCCGCTGATGGCGGGGCCGGGGGCTATCAGTTCCTGTGTGGTCTGGAGTGCCCGCTGGCAGGGCTGGCAGAACTTTTTCGGACTGGCGCTGACCAGCATCGTATTCGCGTTCTGCTGCTGGCTGTTGTTCCGCTCCGCGGGACTGTGGGTAAAATACCTCGGACAAACCGGCATCAACGTAGTGACCCGTATTATGGGTCTGATGCTGATGTCATTAGGTATTGAGCTGATCATTACCGGCATGAAAATGAGTTTCCCGGGATTATTGTCATAATCACGTAGTTCATTATTATCAGAACGGGGCCATCGGCCCCGTTTTTATATCTCTTAGTTCTCCATCCGGTGGTCGCCGCGCAGCAGGGCGGCGCGATCAAATTCCCGTTCAATTTTCCCGTTCGCCATAAATGCCGCCCGGTCTGACATATGCGCCACCACATCCGCATCGTGACTGACCAGCAGATAGGTCATGCCGTGGGCGGTTTTCAGATGATTAAGCAGATTGAGAATTTCCGCCTGCACAGACATATCAAGTGCGGATGTTGGTTCATCGAGTAACAGGATTTGTGGGCGCAGCATCAGGGCACGGGCAATAGCAATGCGCTGGCGCTGTCCGCCGGAGAGCTGATGCGGATAACGCTGTGCCACATCCGGCGGCAGCCCGACAGATACAATGGCCTCTGCCACCCGGTTGCCGATGTCATTTTCGCGGTGAATGCGTAATGGTTCGGAAAGCGCCCGGTGAATAGTATGGAACGGATGCAGAGACGCATAAGGATCCTGAAAGACCATCTGCACATTGCGGCGCAAAGCCCCCTGATAACGCTGGCCGGGGTGGATATGCTGTGACAGCAGTTGCACGCCGCCCAGCCATTCCCGCTGTAATCCGGCGATCACCCGCAAAATGGTGGATTTTCCACAGCCGGACTCACCGATAAGACTGAACGTCTCTCCGGCATTGAGATGAAAACCGGCCTGACAAACCACCTGCCGCTGTCCGAAGCTGACGGAAAGATTATTAACTTCAATAATCGGCGCTGAATTATTTTCCGGCATGATGTGTCTCCTGAGTCAGTAACGCCTGCAGGGCGGTGCGATCCAATACCGGCAAATCGGTGCCGTACGTTTGTGCATCCGGGCGGCAGGTCCATAATGTGCGGGTGTAAGGGTGTGTTGCCTGCGGCAGTTGTGCGGCGGGCAGTTCATCCACCTGCTGACCCTGATACATCACCATTACGCGCTGACAATGCGCCGCCACCAGTGGTAAATCGTGGCTTATCAGCAGCAGCCCCATCCGGCGTTTCTCACATTGGCTGACAATCAGTTCCAGAATCTGGTGGCGCAGCCGGGCATCCAGGGCGGAAGTCGGTTCGTCGGCAATTAAGACTGACGGGTTGTTGATCAGGGCAATCGCAATCATGGCACGCTGTCCCATACCACCGGAAAGTTGTCCCGGATAGCGGGAGAGCGCCTGTTCTGATAACCCGGCGGCACGGGCCATTTCAAAAACACGGTCGCGGCGATCAGATTTGTTCAGTGTCTGATGACGCAGCAGGGATTCTTCAATCTGCTGATACAGATTTCTGACCGGATTCAGCGCATAGCGCGGATCCTGCATGATCATGGCAATGTCATTGCCGCGCAGTGCCGCCCACTGTTTTTCCCGCAGAGACAGCAGGGAGGTCTGACCGAATGTCAGTGTATCCGCACTGACAATCCCCGGTTTGCGCACCAGGCCCATCAGCGCTCTGGCGGTCATGGATTTGCCGGAACCGGATTCCCCGACCAGCGCCAGCCGCTCCTGCCCCAGGGTAAAGGAGATATTTTTCACCACTTGTGCGCGGGGGTAATCCACACACAAATTACGGACACAAATAAGCGGCTCAGTCATGTTGCGGCTCCATAATATCCCGTAAACCATCACCCAGAAGATTGAATGCCATACCGGCAATCAGAATGGCCGCGCCGGGAACGGCGGCTATCCACCACTGGTCAAAAATAACCTGCATACCATCAGCAATCATGGCTCCCCATTCCGCCATCGGCGGTTGTGCGCCCAGCCCGAGGAAACCCAGACCGGCGGCCGCCAGGATAATGGTGGCGAGATCCAGTGCCAACCGGACAATAGCTGACGGCAGACAGAGCGGCAGAATGTGTCCCCACAGCAGACGCAGACCACGGATCCCCAGCATTTCCGCACTGGCCAGATAATCACTGTTGCGCAGATGGCGGATTTCACTGCGTGCCTGGCGGGCATAGGCGGGCCACGAGGTCAGGGCGAGAGCCAGTGCGCCGTTAATCAGCCCCGGGCCGAGAATAGCAACAAAGGCAAACGCGAGGATCAGGCGCGGCATCGACATGACAATATCGGTAAAGCGCATCAGAATCGTTTCCACCCAGCGGCCGTAAAATCCGGCCAGAATGCCGATCAATAACCCGGCGGGCAGGGTGATTGCTGCGACCAGTGCAACCAGACCAAACATCGGGCGGGTGCCGTAGATCAGGCGGGAGAGCACATCACGTCCGTAGCTGTCCGTTCCGAGCCAGTGTTGAGCATCCGGTGCCAGCAGGCGTTGTGCCGGGTTTTGCAGTACCGGGTCATAAGGGGCGAGCCACGGCGCAAACAACGCCACCAGCAGCAGAAACAGAATAATCAGGGTGCCCGTCAGCGCGGACGGGGAACGGCGGATTTTCGGCAGTAATGTCATGATTTCACCCGCGGATCCGTTAAACGCACAATCATATCTGTCACGTTATTAATAAAGATAAAGCAGATACCGATCACCAGGGTCCCGCCCATTACGGCGGTGGTATCCCCGGCAAATAAGGCGGCGGTCAGGTAACGGCCGATGCCGGGCCAGGAAAAGACCGTTTCGGTCAGTACCGCGCCCTCCAGCATCCCTGTATAGGCAAGGGCAATCACTGTGATCAGCGTCCCCCGGATATTCGGCAGCACATGACGGAACAGTACCTGCATGTCGGTATTGCCTTTGGCGCGGGCCAGCGTGACATACTCTTTATTCATTTCACTCAGACAGGCGGCGCGCGTCAGCCGGGTGATCCCCGCCAGGCAAAAATAGGCCAGTAACGACACCGGCAGGATCAGATGTGCCACCGCATTGGTAAATGCGCCGGAGTCATCGGACAACCAGGTATCTATCAGCACAAAACCGGTTTTCGCCTCGACGGTATACTGATAGATATCATCCAGCCGCCCCGGTCCGGGGCTCCATTGCAGCGTGGCATAAAACAGCAGCAGCATCAGCAGTCCCAGCCAGAAAACCGGTACCGAGTTGCCGAGGAGTGTCAGGGTGCGGATGATAAAATCAAACGGCGTACCTGCATAACGGGCACATAACACGCCGCAGAGGATCCCGAGCGAAGCGCCGATCAGCAGTGAGAGTGTTGCCAGTTCAATGGTCGCGGGCAGCGTAGTCAGTACGCCGTCAAGCACCGGCTGTCCCATAGAGGAGGCCATGCCGAGATCGCCGTGCAGCAGACGCTCTGCATAATGCCAGAACTGAATATAGAAGGGCTGATCCAGCCCCAGCTCCAGCCGCACCTGCTCATAGGTTTCATGGCTGGCGTGATCGCCGACAATCTGTAATACCCGGTCAACCGGGGAGAGTGCCGACAATGCAAAGGTGATCACCAGTAACCCGAGCAGTGTCAGTGCCAGGGTGAAAATACCCTGAAGCGTCACACGCAGCGTATGGCGAAACAGTGTTCCGGCAGGGGAAATATCGGACATACAGCAGTTCCTGAATAAAAACAAAACACACAAACCCCGTCAGCGGTACTGACGGGGTGATAACCGGAAAATCAGCAGATTATTTGGTGACTCTGTCGTAATACACCATGTCTGCGTTCAGTCCCTGCTGATAGCCTTTCACATTGTCACGCAGTACCACCTGGTTTTGTCCCTGTGCCATAAACACATACGGAGAACTGCGTTGTAACTCTTCCTGCATGGCGGTATACATCTGCGCACGTTTGGCTTTATCCGGCTCCGCCACGGCTTTCAGTGTGGTTTGTGATAACTGAGGGATATCCCAGCCGTTCAGCCACGCGACGGTGCTGCTCTTGCCGTCATTAAAGGCGAAAGCGCTGGCATTGGAATGGGCATCAAAATAGTCCGGGATCCAGAAACGGATGGCCGCCTGATGCTGGCGTGCCCGCACGCGGGAATAGACCTGACTGCCTGCCGCCGGTAATAATTCCACTTTGATGCCGCCTTGCGCAAAACTGGCCTGAAGTGACTGAGCGATAGTGATATACGGCGGTTTGTTTTCCACATCGAGGGTGAAATGGGCATCTTTAATTCCGGCGTTTGCCAGAATCTCTTTGGCTTTGGCCGGATCAAATTTATACGGGTTATTTTCCAGCGCGCCCGGTAAACCGACCGGCAGGAAGCTCTGATGAATAAAATACTGGCCTTTCAGTAAATCGCGGGTAATGCCTTCGTAATCGACCAGATAACGGGCTGCTTCCCATAATGCCGGGTTTTTCAGCAGCGGATTGGCGCTGTTGCCGGTGTTGAATGCCATATAATCCTGCTCGGCGGACGGAATATTTTCCACCCGTACCCCGGCGCTGTTTTTCAGTGCGGCTGTCTGGTCAGCACCGAGTTCACGGGCAATATCCGCATCACCCTGCTGAATCAGCAGACGGCGGGAAGCCGGATCCGGCACGTTTTTAATAATAACGGACGGGATTTTCGCCTCGCCGGTGGAGACATGCGGGTTAGCGGCCATCACAATCGCCTGGTTTGGCTGATAGACCTTCAGGGAATAAGCACCGCTGCCGGCAGAATGCATTTTCAGCCAGGCATTACCGAAGTCATTATTTTTAATATTCGGTGTCACCAGTTTTTCGTCCACCACTGAGGCTATCGGGGTGGACAGCAGATTCAGTGCCACATCCGGGCTGATATCCGCACTCCATTTTATTTTCAGGGTGCGGTCGCCGGTTTTTTCAAACTGCTGCGCGATATTCTCTTTATTCCAGCCAAGAATATTGAGAATAAACGCAGGCGATTTATTCATGACCACAGCGCGCTGGTAAGAGAAGATAATATCTTCCGGGCGCACCGGGTTGCCGGAGGCAAATTTTGCATTCTCTTTAATCCGGACGGTCAGGGTTTTATTGGCGGCATCGGCCTGCCAGTCTTCCAGCAGGATAGCGTCAAGCTGCTCCGGATTATCGCGGTTCGGCTGTACCAGACGCTGATATAAGCTGGGAACGGTCTGGATACTGGACAGTTCATTACTTTCTGCCGGATCCAGGCTGACAATATCATCCAGACTCTGGACAACAATTAAGGTGTTCGGTGGTGTGGCGGCAAATGCGGAGACGGAAAAGAGCAGGGCCAGTGACGCTGCCGGATATGTTTTTTTCATATATTTCCCCTGAAACGCGGTGTTATTGATTTTTTGTAATACTGACACGTTAAAAAAAACGGCGTTGTTTTGCAAAGTCTGTTACGTGCTTGTTTATAACTTTTCGTTATAGCCAAAATTAATCATAGTCTGAAATTGCTGACCGGGAGATTTCACCGGCAAAAAAAGCGGAAAAACAGCAGTAATATAACAACGGGTTATCAGCCCATAAAAAATAACACTAAAAATGGTGCTGTGTGGGTGGATACCGTAACCCATACCGTTCAGTAATAAACGGGTATAACAGATAAATGTGGTTAAATAAACAACAGAAACTATATTTGCTGTCAATCCATTATTTTCAGCGCTCACCAGATTGATATTTCAGTGAAATTTTTTACTTTACTCTTTTTATTTACAGTTGTTTTTTAAGTGGTTGTTAATATTTAATCAGTTAAAACTGTGATAGAGGCAGGGTTTTTATCTGGAAAAATTGCTTTTTGTTAATTAAATGTTTACTTTTTTATCCGGGCTGAGCAAAACAGCCGGATCATAAGCAGTCTTGGGTTAATGTTTTATTTCAGCGGCAGAACGGCACTGTTTGCAGATAAAAACAATCACTGCCCCGGAAAATGCACATCAGGCCGGAAAACAGCACCGAAAAACAGGCTGATCCCGTCGCTGACGGCACTTATAAATAAAGCATTTGCGATTTTTTAATCACGTTGTTCATTTAACAGGTGTTATTCAGAAGGGACGGAAGATGAAAAAACACACTATTGCTGTTTCCCTCACGCAGGCGCTGCTGCTGAGTGCACTCTCTTATTCCGCATGGGCGGCACAGGTTCCGCCGGGAACAAAGCTGGCGGAAAAACAGGTTATTGTTATCAATAACGGTACTGAACCGGTATCACTTGATCCGCATAAAGTGGAAGGCGTGCCGGAATCCAACATTATTCTTAATCTGCTGGAAGGGCTGGTTTCCACTGACGGTGATGGTCATATCGTGCCCGGGGTGGCAGAGAGCTGGTCGTCCCCGGATAACCGCATCTGGACATTCACGCTGCGGCCGGATGCTAAGTGGAGTGACGGCTCGCCGGTGACCGCACAGGATTTTGTCTACAGCTGGCGGCGGCTGACTGACCCGAAAACCGCATCACCTTACGGCAGCTATCTGCATTATGCCTATGTCGAAAATGTGGATGATATTATCAGCGGTAAAAAACCACCGGAAAGTCTCGGCGTCAAAGCGGTTGATGACAGAACCTTTCAGGTTCAGCTGACTCAGCCGGTGCCGTATTTCCCGGATATGCTGAGCCATACCGCACTGAAGCCGGTACCGAAAGGGGCGATTGAACAATTTGGTGATAAATGGACATCCGCCGGAAAATTTACCGGTAACGGCGCATATACCCTGTCTGCCTGGAATGTGAATGAACGGCTGGTGCTTAAACGCAACCCGAAATACTGGAATGATAAAGATACCGTGATTGAACAGGCGACATTCCTGCCGCTCCAGTCAGAAACCAGTGATATTAACCGCTATCGCGCCGGTGAAATAGATGTCACCAACAGTTCGGTGCCGCCGGTTCTGTTCGCCAAAATGAAAAAAGATATTCCGGCGCAGGTTCAGATTTCCCCGTATTTATGCACATTCTATTATGAAATAAATAATACCGCGGCACCGTTTACCGACCCGAAAGTACGCGAAGCCGTTAAACTGGGGCTGGATCGCGACATTATCACTCATAAAATCATGGGACAGGGACAAATTCCCGCTTACGGTTTTACCCCGCATTATATTAACGGCGGGCATTTCACCACACCGGAATGGGCATCCCTGACTCAGGAACAGCGCAATGAAAAAGGGCGCAAACTGCTGGAAGAAGCC
>NZ_KV791696.1:0-52150 GCF_001807955.1 Morganella sp. HMSC11D09 | reverse complement strand
AAAAGCGCGCAAACTGCTGGAAGAAGCCGGTTACAGCGAAAAAAATCCGCTGACCTTTGAATTGCTCTATAACACGTCCGATCAGAATAAACAGCAGGCAATTGCCGCCGCCTCCATGTGGCAGAAAAATATCGGCGCGAAAGTGGTGCTGAAAAACCAGGAATGGAAAACCTCCAATCAGAATCGCCATGAAGGAAATTATCAGGTAGCCCGGGCGACCTGGTGCGCGGATTACAATGAGCCATCCTCGTTTCTGAACATTTTTCTGTCAGACAGCAGTAATAACACCAGTTTCTACCGGAATATTGCATTTGACAGTGCAATGCAGCGTGCTTTGCTGGCAACGGATGAAAAAACACGTCAATCCGCTTACCAGGAGGCAGAAACTCAGTTAGATCAGGACTCTGCATTAATTCCTGTTTATTATCGCGTGAGTGTCCGGCTGATAAAACCATCAGTCGGCGGAATTACCGGCAATGACCCGCTTGATTATATGGATATATAGCGCTTATATATGGTAGAAACACATTAATAATAAAAAATTTGCACTCACAGAGTGCGAAAAAAATGAAGGTGCGGAAGTTAAAACGAAAAGCACCTGATAAAAACGCAACAAACGCAAAACACATTCGTCAATGGGGAGTTTATGTAAGATGGTTAATTCAACGAAAAAAACACTGCTGGCACTCAGTGTGGTAGCAGCAATGGGGATGGGTATTGGTACACAGGCGTTTGCTGCGGATGTACCGGCCGGTGTTCAGCTGGCAGATAAACAGGATTTAATCCGCAATAACGGCTCTGAGCCGCAGTCACTGGATCCGCATAAAGTGGAAGGGGTACCGGAAGCGAATATTATCCGTGACCTGATGGAAGGTATTACCCTGGAAGGACCAAGTGGTGAAATTCTGCCGGGCTCGGCAATCTCCTGGGAAAATAAAGATTTTAAAGTCTGGACGTTTAAAATCCGCGAAGATGCAAAATGGTCCAACGGCGACCCGGTCACCGCACAGGACTTCGTTTACAGCTGGCGCCGCCTGGCTGATCCGAATACCGCATCACCGTATGCCAGTTATCTCCAGTATGCTCACGTGGTGAATATTGATGATGTTATCGCCGGGAAGAAAAAGCCGGAAGAGCTGGGCATCAAAGCGCTGGATGATAAAACCCTTGAACTGACCCTCTCTGAAGAAGTGCCGTATATTCCGAAACTGCTGGCGCATAACTCCATGTCTCCGGTGCATCCGGCCACTGTCGAGAAATTCGGTGATAAGTGGACTCAGCCGGGCAATTATGTCAGCAACGGCGCATACACCCTGAAAGACTGGGTGGTTAACGAAAAAATCGAACTGACCCGCAACCCGAAATACTGGGATAACGAAAAAACCGTTATTAATAATGTCCGTTTCCTGCCGATTTCCTCTGAAGTTACTGATGTTAACCGCTACCGCAGCGGTGAAATCGACATGACCTATAACAACCTGCCGATTGAACTGTTCCAGAAACTGAAAAAAGAAATTCCTGACGAACTGCGCATTTCGCCGTATATGTGTACCTATTACTACGAAATCAATAACGAAAAAGCGCCGTTTGATAACCCGAAAGTCCGTGAAGCCCTGAAACTGAGCCTTGACCGCGACATTATGGTCAACAAAGTCAAAGCACAGGGTGATACCCCGGCATTTGGTTTCACACCACCGTTTGCGGATGGTATGTCAGCCAAAGAGCCTGAGTGGTTCGCGAATATGACGCAGGAGCAGCGTAACGAAAAAGCGCGCAAACTGCTGGAAGAAGCCGGGTTTACCAAAGATAAACCACTGAAATTTAACCTGCTGTATAACACATCTGATCTGCACAAGAAAATGGCGATCGCCGCATCGTCTATCTGGAAGAAAAACCTCGGTGCAGAAGTTCAGCTGGTTAACCAGGAATGGAAAACCTTCCTCGATACCCGCCATCAGGGGACTTATGATGTTGCCCGTGCCGCATGGTGTGCGGATTATAACGAACCGTCTTCATTCCTGAATATGGTTCTTTCTTACAGCAGCACCAACACTCCGCATTATAAGAGTGCGGAGTTTGATAAGCTGATGAAACAATCCCTTCAGGTGAAAACCGATGCGGAACGTGCGCAGATCTATCAGCAGGCGGAAGCCCGGCTGGATAAAGACTCTGCCATTGTGCCGGTCTATTACTATGTCAGTACCCGTTTAGTGAAACCGTATGTAGGTGGCTATACCGGAAAAGATCCGCTGGATCACTTCCACACCAAAAACTTATATATGATTAAAAAATAATACCGACGGTTGGCCGCCCTGCGAAGGGCGGCCTGTGTAGTGTGTACCCCCGGAAGCGGGTACTGTATAGGAACGGGCAATGTTTAAGTTTATTCTTCGCCGTATACTCGAGGCGATCCCGACGCTTTTTGTGTTAATTACTATCTCTTTCTTTATGATGCGTCTGGCTCCGGGCAGTCCATTTACCGGTGAGCGTAAATTGCCGCCGGAAGTGATGGCGAATATTGAAGCCAAGTACCATCTTAATGATCCGATTCACGTTCAGTATTTTGATTATTTAGTTCAGTTATCAAAGGGGGACTTCGGGCCTTCCTTTAAATATAAAGATTACTCGGTGAATGACCTGGTCGCCTCCGCGTTTCCGGTCTCCGCAAAACTCGGGCTGGCGGCGTTTGTGCTGGCGCTGATTGTCGGGGTGAGTGCCGGTGTGATAGCGGCACTGAACCAGAACACCAAATGGGACTATACCGTCATGGGCTTTGCCATGACCGGGGTGGTTATCCCCAGCTTTGTGGTGGCGCCGCTGCTGGTTCTTATCTTTGCCATCCATCTGCACTGGCTGCCGGGCGGCGGCTGGAACGGCGGGCAGCTCAGCAATATCATTCTGCCGATGATCGCGCTGTCACTGGCCTATATCGCCAGTATCTCCCGTATTATGCGCAGTTCCATGATTGAGGTGATGCACTCCAACTTTATCCGTACCGCACGGGCGAAAGGTCTGCCGATGCGTAAGATTGTCTGGCGGCATGCACTGCGCCCGGCACTGTTACCGGTGGTCTCTTATATGGGACCGGCATTTGTGGGGATTATCACGGGTTCAATGGTGATTGAGACGATTTTCGGTTTACCGGGCGTGGGGCAGTTATTTGTCAACGGCGCGCTGAACCGCGATTACTCTCTGGTGCTGAGTCTGACCATCCTGGTCGGCACACTGACCATCGCCTTTAACTGTATCGTTGACGTGCTGTATGCCGTTATCGATCCGAAAATCCGTTATTAGTCCCGGAGCACGCTATGTTACCGAATGAAAAAAACCGCGAAGCTCTGGAAAATTTCACGGAGCAGCTTGATGTCGAAGGACGCAGCCTGTGGGCGGATGCCCGCCGCCGCTTTATGCATAACAAAGCCGCGATCACCAGTCTGTGTCTGTTGTTTTTAATTACCCTGTTTGTGATTTTTATGCCGATGCTGTCGGAGTTCGCCTATGACGATACCGACTGGGGCATGATGTCCGCAGCACCGGATACGGAGAGCGGCCACTATTTTGGTACCGACTCCTCCGGCCGTGATCTGCTGGTGCGTGTGGCTATCGGCGGGCGTATCTCGCTGATGGTGGGACTGGCGGCAGCGCTGGTCGCTGTGCTGGTGGGAACACTGTACGGCGCGATGTCCGGCTATGTCGGCGGCAAAACTGACTCTGTCATGATGCGCGTGCTGGAAATCCTCAACTCCTTCCCGTTTATGTTCTTTGTTATCCTGCTGGTGACCTTCTTTGGTCAGAATATTTTTCTGATTTTCGTGGCTATCGGCATGGTTTCCTGGCTGGATATGGCGCGTATCGTGCGCGGCCAGACACTGAGCCTGAAGAGCAAAGAATTTATTGAGGCGGCGAAGGTCTGTGGTGTGCCGACCCGCAATATCATTCTGCGTCATATTGTCCCGAACGTGCTGGGTGTGGTGGTGGTTTACGCCTCACTGCTGGTGCCGAGTATGATCCTGTTTGAATCCTTCCTCAGCTTCCTCGGGCTGGGTACACAGGAGCCGTTAAGCAGCTGGGGCGCGCTGCTCAATGACGGTGCTAACTCAATGGAAGTTTCGCCCTGGTTACTGATGTTCCCGGCAGCATTCCTGGTGGTGACTCTGTTTTGTTTCAACTTTATCGGTGACGGGCTGCGTGATGCCCTTGACCCGAAAGATCGCTGAGGAGGCCGCCAATGACTCAGTTATTACAGGTTAACGACCTGAACGTGACATTCAAAACGCCGGACGGCGATGTCACCGCCGTAAACAAACTTAATTTTTCGCTGGCGGCGGGTGAGACACTCGGGATTGTCGGTGAATCCGGCTCCGGGAAATCACAGACAGCGTTTGCGCTGATGGGACTGCTGGCCCGCAATGGTGTGGTCAGCGGCTCTGCGGTGTTCAACGGGCGTGAAATTCTCAATCTGAAAGAAAAAGCGCTGAACAAAATGCGGGCGGAAGAGATTTCCATGATCTTCCAGGATCCGATGACCTCGCTCAATCCGTACATGAAAGTCAGCAAACAGCTGACAGAAGTGCTGATGCTGCATAAAGGTCTGAGTTCTCACGATGCGTTTGAGGAATCTGTCCGGATGCTGGACGCGGTGAAAATGCCGGAAGCCCGCAAACGGATGAATATGTATCCTCATGAGTTCTCCGGCGGGATGCGCCAGCGCGTTATGATTGCGATGGCGCTGCTGTGCAAGCCGAAGCTGCTGATTGCGGATGAACCGACCACGGCACTGGATGTGACGGTGCAGGCGCAAATCATGACGCTGCTCAATGAGCTGAAGAATGAGTTCAATACGGCGATTATTATGATCACCCATGACCTGGGTGTGGTCGCCGGTATCTGCGATAAGGTGTTGGTGATGTATGCCGGACGTACCATGGAATACGGCACGGCCCGTGATGTGTTCTACCATCCGTCGCATCCGTACTCTATCGGGCTGCTTAAAGCGGTTCCGCGCCTTGACGGGCAGGAAGACAGTGAGCTCGCCACGATACCCGGCAACCCGCCGAACCTCCTGCGTCTCCCGGCAGGCTGTCCGTTCCGCCCGCGCTGCCAGTATGCGACAGACGAGTGTGCGCGGCATGAGCCGCCGTTACAGGCATTTTCTCAGGGCCGTTTGCGTGCCTGCTTCAGAACTGCAGAGGAGTTGGCATAATGACACATTCAGAACGTCCGGTTCTGCTGGAAATTGAAGATTTAAAAGTCCATTTTTCCATCAGAGATAACAAACAATGGTTCTGGCAGCCGGCGAAAAGCCTGAAAGCGGTGGATGGTGTGACTGTCCGTCTGTATGAAGGGGAAACACTCGGGGTGGTCGGAGAATCCGGCTGCGGGAAATCCACGTTTGCCCGTGCGATTATCGGCCTGGTGAAATCCACGGCCGGCCGGGTAACCTGGCTGGGCAAAGACCTGTGCGGTATGAGTGAAAAAGACTGGCACAATGTCCGGAATGACATCCAGATGATTTTCCAGGATCCGCTGGCATCACTCAACCCGCGTATGACTATCGGCGATATTATTGCAGAGCCGTTGCGCACCTATTATCCGTCAATGAGTAAGACGGAAGTGACAGACAAAGTCAAAGCCATGATGATGAAAGTCGGGCTGCTGCCGAACCTGGTGAACCGCTATCCGCATGAGTTTTCCGGCGGACAGTGCCAGCGTATCGGTATCGCCCGCGCACTGATCCTCGAGCCGAAACTGGTTATCTGTGATGAGCCGGTTTCAGCGCTGGATGTGTCTATCCAGGCCCAGGTGGTGAACCTGCTGAAAGAATTACAGCGGGAGATGGGATTATCCCTTATTTTTATCGCTCACGACCTGGCGGTGGTGAAACACATTTCTGACCGTGTGCTGGTGATGTATCTCGGCCACGCGGTGGAACTCGGCACGTATGACGAGGTGTACCACAACCCGCTGCATCCGTACACCAAAGCGCTGATGTCTGCGGTGCCGGTGCCTGACCCGGACAGAGAGCAGAATAAAACCATTCAGCTGCTGGAAGGGGAACTGCCGTCACCGATTAATCCGCCGTCCGGTTGTGTCTTCCGCACCCGCTGCCCGCTGGCGGACAGTGAATGCGCAAGAACCCGGCCGCTGCTGGAAGGCAGTTTCCGCCATGCAGTGTCCTGCCTGAAGGTTGATCCGCTGTAAATACGGTAAAGCCGTTAATTTTATTTTTGAGACAGAGCGCCCGGTACGGGCGCTTTTTTTTCATCTCCACATCCTGCTTTTCCGCACCAGCCGCAAAATCTGACAGGGCGTACTTTGCGGCCTTGCAGGCAGCTTACTGATTCCGTTATTAAAAAGCACAGCCGGTTTTCAGGTGTGTCAATAATGAGTTGTTGACCAATGTCAACATATAAACTACTGTAGGTACAGGAAATGAAGAAACATCCGGATAAACATATTCAGTCCGCGATTGAATATGCACTGTTACAGGGATGCGCCGGGGAATTCCTCGCATGCATTCTGCCGGTTACGGTGCGGGTCACCGTATGATGAACACCGGCAGCATAAGATGAGTGTCTGGTCAACACCGCGAAATACGGAAAACCATGCAAAGCAGATCAGACGAAAAGTGGATGCCTGTCAGTGAAAACGGGCAGCAGGAAAGGGGGAAACGATGGCACTGTATAATTTTACGCTGACGCTGTCCGGTGTGACAGCAGATACAGAGAACCTGGAGGATGCCTTATTTGCAGGCGGTTGTGATGATGCATTACTCTGTTTTTACGGTAAATCAGTCTATCTGGAATTTGACCGGGAAGCACCGTCTCTGGATTGTGCAATCCGTACGGCGGTGGAAGATGCGGAGTCAGCCGGTGTGAATGCACGGGTGGAATCGGTGGATTCTGCTCTTGTCGGCCTGAGTGATATTGCGGAACTGACTGGTATGTCACGTCAGGCAATCGCGTTGCTCAAAGATGGTGCGCGCGGCCCGGGCACCTTTCCGGGGCCGGTGCAGCGGCTGCGCGGGCAATCCCCGTTATGGGACTGGGCTGCGGTCGCGTCCTGGCTGATGGCACAAGGGCGGTTGGCTGCACATTCTGAGATGGCAGAAAATGCAAAAATTATCAGCAAATGGAATCTTGCATTACGTGCAGGGGCTGCAGAGGATCCCGCTGAAATTGACATTATCACAAGGTCATTAATCGCCCGGCGTGAAAAATGCCGCTGCTGACCGCGTGACCGGCGGGGAGATTATTCCCGCCAGCGGACAGCGTATTCCGGTGAGCCGGTAAAATGCCGGGAAATCAGCACACGGGCAAAAATCTGATCGATATCTGCATTTTCATCCGGAGCCAGGCCGATAACCACTTCGGCACATTCCGGGTTTTGTGCCAGAAAAGGTGCAAACTCTGACCAGTCACTGCCGGTTGGTACAATTTCAGCACCGCCGATCTCTTCAAACTGAAGGTTAAACAGCAGGACGTCTGCCGGGTCAAGGTTATCCATTGCCTGTTCCAGAAACAGGTCATAGGCCATTTCAATCGTTTCCTGCTCGCTGAGGCGACGGGGAAGAGAGGTACTCATAGGTCAGGTTACATTCCGGTGATCCCCCGCCGTTTTATACCGGCGGGGATAATAAAGAAAGTCAGTTTATCACAGCAGAGGACTGAAGAAATAACATAACCGCTCAAGAACACGGTTGGTCAGCGGACGTTTTTCCCATTCAGTGTAATCGAGGCGGGTTGCGCGTGAAATATAGTCATTCTGGACAATATTCAGGTCACCGGCAAAACTTTCATCATCGATAACGGCGGTGATTTCAAAGTTGAGCCACAGGCTGCGCATATCCAGGTTTACGGAACCGACCATACTGAGCTGGTCATCCACGAGGACACTTTTCGTGTGCAGCAGACCATCCTCGAACAGATAGATTTCCACGCCGGCTTCCAGCAATTCAGTATAAAACGCGCGGCTTGCCCAGCGGACGAGGAATGAGTCATTAAGGCGCGGCATCACAATTGCAACACGCACGCCACGCATGGCGGCGGTACAGATGGCATGCATCAGGTCATCGCTCGGGACAAAATACGGCGTGGTGAAGGTCAGACGCTCCTGTGCGGCAAAAATAGCCGTCATCAGGGATTGCTGGATCAGCTCTTCAGGGTAACCCGGACCGGAAGCCACAATATTGACGGTATGGCCGCTGTCTTTTTCAAACGGCATTTCAATATCGTCCGGCGGCGGCGGTAACAGGCGCTCTCCGCGCTCCATTTCCCAGTCCAGTGCATAGATAATACCGAACAGGGTGGTGACAGGGCCTTCCATACGAACAAGGATATCAACCCATTCACCGACACCGGCGTCCTGTTTAAAGTAGCGCGGATCCACCATATTCATACTGCCGGTGTAGGAAATATAGTTATCGATAGTGACGATTTTCCGGTGCTGACGCAAATCCATCCGGCGCAGGGCGAAGCGCAGAATGTTTACCGGCAGAGCTTCGACAAATTCTATCCCGGCATTCCGCATCATCTCCGGATAATCATGGCGGAAGAAGTGCCAGCTGCCGGCGGAGTCCACCATAATCCGGCATTTTACACCCCGCTTGGCGGCGGCGAGCAGGGCATTGGTGACATTGTCCACATCACCGCCCGGTTTCCAGATGTAAAACACCATATCAATGCTGTGTTTAGCATTATCGATATCTTTGACAATCTGGCGTAATGAGTCCTCGCAGGTGGTAAACAACTGAATCTGGTTACCTTTTACCCCGGGAATTCCCTGGCGGTGCTCAATCAGCTGAAACAGCGGAGCAGCCTGGGTACTGTTTTCCGTAGCGAAAATGTGTTTTGACTGACGCAGATTTTCAACCCAGCCGGAGACAGACGGCCACATTCCTTTTGCCTGCTCAACCCGGCGGCGGCCGAGATGGAGTTCACCGAAGGCGAGATACGCAATAATTCCGATAAACGGCAGAATATAGATGATCAGTAACCAGGTCATGGTAGATGTTACCGGGCGGCGTTTGTACATTACGCGGACAGAGATACCGGCGACCAGCAGCCAGTAGAAAAGAATACTCAGCCAATATAACAGCGTATAAAATGTCGACATAGGTATTATCTTTCTCTAAGAATAAGGTTTGCAGACAAAACAGGCTCAGGATCTGATTGATACTCCACCGGAAAATGTATCAGAAAGCTTTCTGTAATGCTGCTGTATTTGTGATTTAAGTCAGTTTAACCACTTTTTTCTGCCGGTGTTTGCAGATATTGCGGGAAAGCGGTTGGTTATTGTGTCAGGCAGTTTATAATAATTGCCCTTATTATTAGCTTATTTTTTCACACAGTCTAAAAAAGGGTTTAGTTATGAGACACAGCAGACCGGAAGTTGCACGTTGGCGTATGTTACGGCAGGCAACCCGTCGTCGTCGTCGCTGGCTGGAAAGTCAGTCCCGGCGGAACATCCGGATTTTTGCTCTGCGCAAGCTGGATATCGCGAGACAACGCCGTTCGCTGCTGTTTGCTCAGGCTGAATTAAGCCACTAAGAAGTGACCATCAGCACGATAAGTGACAATGGTTGTGTCTTTCGTATTGAAATTGATTGCTATTTGCATTTACACTAGTGACCATTGTCATTATTAGCTGCTTATAAGATTGTATCGACTATGCCTATTTTTCGCTGGATCAGCTGGCCAATTCTCATTTCTCTTTGTCTGCATGCCTCTGTGGCCGCAGCGATTTACTACAACATGAATAAGGAGGTTGAGGACGAACCTAAAGTGCTGATGGTGGAGATGGCAGCGTTTGCGCCGGCACCGGCAGCAGCTGTGGCTGAACCTCAGCCTGAACCGGAACCCGAAACAGAGCCGGAACCCGAGCCTGAACCTGAGCCGGTCGTGAAGCCGGTTATTGAAAAACCGGTGGAAAAGAAACCGGTTGAGAAAAAACCAAAACCAAAACCGAAAAAAGAGAAAAAAGTTGAGAAACCAGCCGTAAAACCGGTTGAAACCAAAGCACCGGTCTCCGATAAACCGCTGTTCAGTGGTACGCCGGAAGGTCAGCAGAATGTGCAGAAAGCCCCTGCAGGCCCGGTCGGAAATGTGGCTTCTGCCGGACAAAGTGATGTTGGCGGTGGTGACCCGAAAGCCCTGAACCGTGCTGATCCGGTCTATCCGGCACGGGCACGCAGCCTCGGTAAAGAAGGGAAGGTGCGGGTCAGATTTGATGTCGATACCGATGGCCGTATTCAGAATATCGATATTATCGAAGCATCACCGAAAAATATGTTTGAACGTGAAGTCCGTAATGCAATGCGTAAATGGCGTTACGAGAAAAAGCCGAAGAAAGGCATGACGACCACCATTATTTTCCGGATCGACGGTAAAACCTCTATTCAGTGATCCGATAAAAAAAGAAAGCCCGGCACATAAAAATGCCGGGTTTTTTGTTTCTGTCTTATTTTGCCGGGAAAAGATCAGCGCGTAAATTCACCAGATTATCCGGTACTACATGAATAACCCCTTCACCCGGAATATCAATTTCCGCAATCATAAACAGAGCCATGGTTGTCAGCAGCGGCAGAATTAAAATCATAATATTGCTGCCGCGCAGTCCGCGGATATTATACCCGATCAGCACATTGGCACTGACGGCAAATAAAATCAGTAATACCCAGGCGGCTCCCGGGATCTGATAGCGCCAGCTGGCCATGGTTTTTTCTTCGGACACATAGAGATCACTGAATGCGGTCAGTACGGAGGCAATCACCGGATTCGGGGCCGTGCGGGCTTCAGATGCAGCGATCTGCCAGAGAGAGGACTGAGCCTCAAGGGAGATATCCCGCCATTTTTCATTTTTTGCCTGTGAGCCGCCGTTAAAAAAATCAATACGTGCGTCAATATACGTGTTAAGCAGAGTATTTGCCCGCAGGTTATTTTCCGGAGACAGTAATTGTGCCCGCTGGAATGCATTACCGATAGCAATAGCTTCGTTTTCTTCCATCTGTTCGCGGTTATTATAGCCGCCGATAGAGATCGTCAGTAAAAAGCCGATTAATAAGCCGAGCAGGGATAATACGGCACCGAGAACAATTTTGGTTTCATCATCTGCTAATTCGGTTTTCCCATGACGTTTTTTGAACAGGTATTTTCCGGCATAGGCCGAGCCGACAGATAAAATAAAGATAACGACAAATAAAATAACTGAATCAGAGACTAAAGCATTAAACAGCGCTGCCATACAAAGACCCTTTAACAGAAAATGCCTCAGCAGAATACTGAGATGCAGGTGGAATAAAGCCGGCCTGAAAAGGCCGGCCGGATATAAAACAGAGATGTCATCCGCTGACGGGAAATGCTGTCCTTTGTAATTATTTCAGCAATCTGACTCTGACAGGTTTCCCTTTGATTTTACCCTGCTGAAGCAGTTTACGGGCCTGCTGCGCGATACCCTGACGCACCGCGACATAAGCATGCATCGGGTGGATCACGATTTTGCCGATATCTTCGCCGTTCAGCCCCATATCACCGGTCATGGCGCCGAGAATGTCCCCCGGACGGATTTTGGCTTTTTTGCCGCCGTCAATACACAGTGTCGCCATTGCCGCATCCAGCGGGGTGATACGCAGCCCGGCAGGGATTGGCTGCCAGTTCAGTTTCATATGCAGCATCTCTTCCAGTGCGTTTGCCCGGACCGCTTCTTCCGGTGCACACAGGCTGATCGCCAGTCCGCTTTCACCGGCACGGGCGGTACGGCCGATGCGGTGAACGTGCACTTCCGGATCCCACGCCAGTTCATAGTTGATCACCAGCTCAAGGGCTTTGATATCGAGCCCGCGTGACGCCACATCGGTGGCAACCAGCACACGGCTGCTGCCGTTGGCAAAGCGGATCAGGGTCTGGTCGCGCTCGCGTTGTTCCATATCACCGTGCAGTACTAAAACACTCTGTCCGCTGCCTTCCAGGGCTTCATACACATCCTGGCAATCTTTCTTGGTGTTGCAGAATACCACGCAGGATGCCGGTTGTTCGCGGCTCAGTAATTTCTGTAACAGTTCAGTTTTGCCACGCCGTGAAACTTCATAAAACTGCTGCTCAACCGCAGGAAGTTCGTCGGTGCTGTTGATTTCGATGGTTTGCGGATCGCGCTGAAAACGGCGGCTGACAGCTGCAATCTCATCCGGCCAGGTGGCGGAAAACAGCAGAGTCTGACGTTCTTCCGGGGTACGGGAGAGGATTTCAGTAATATCGTCAGCAAAGCCCATATCCAGCATACGGTCAGCTTCATCCAGCACCAGTGTGCGGATAGCATCAAGGTGCAGCGTGTCTTTGTTCAGATGGTCAATCAGGCGGCCCGGGGTGGCCACAATAATATGCGGCGGGTGGATCAGTGAATCGCGCTGGGCACCAAACGGCACACCGCCGCATAAGGTCAGAATTTTGATATTCGGCAGATAACGCGCCAGGCGGCGCAGCTCACCGGCGACCTGATCCGCCAGTTCGCGGGTCGGGCACAGAACAAGCGCCTGGGTCATAAAGTGTCCGGCATCGATATGCTGTAACAGCCCCAGGCCGAATGCGGCGGTTTTCCCGCTGCCGGTTTTGGCCTGCGCACGGACATCTTTACCCGCGAGAATGGCCGGTAATGCGGCGGCCTGAACCGGGGTCATGGTCAGATAACCCAGTTCATTCAGGTTGGTAATTTGTTCTGCGGGAAGTGCATTAAGTTCAGCAAATGAGGTCACGATGAAAATTCCGGATTAAATAAAAAGAGAGGTTTTCGGCAATGATACTATTACCGGACGCCGGTGTCGCGGGGAACCTGTGGTTTATTCCGGCAGACAAAACGGCCACTCAGAAGAGTGGCCGGTATGAAACGCATTATTTTAAATCACTGTTACTGCTGTCTAACTGAAAATGACGTTTTCCGTCGGGCAGCGGGCGGGGACGGTTATCCGCATCCACCGCAACATAACTGAAGACAGCTTCTGTTGCCCGGTAACGGTCACCGATAGGATCGGTAGCCACTTTTTTCACCCAGACCTCAACTTTGACTGTCATGGATGAATTCCCGGTTTTCAGGCAGCGCGCATAACAGCAGACCACATCACCGACCGCGACAGAGCGCAGAAAGGTAATGCCGTCCACGCGGACGGTCACCACGCGGCCGAGTGCAATCTCCTTTGCCAGAATAGCGCCGCCGATATCCATTTGCGACATCAGCCAGCCGCCGAAGATATCCCCGTTGGCATTGGTGTCTGTCGGCATGGTTAAGGTGCGCAGCACCAGTTCCCCGTTAGGTAAACATTGTTGTTGAGTCATGAGAAACACTTACATCCGTTTAACGAAAAAGGATACCGGCGGAAACAAACCGATATCCGGTTGATTTTATTATTTTTCTTCTTCCCGTGGCAGATGACGGTAAATATATACCACACTGGCAACGGTAAATACCAGTGTTACAGCGGTCAGACCAAACACTTTGAAGTTCATCCAGGTATCCATGGATAACCAGAACGCGACATACACGTTCACGGCCGCGCAGACGATAAAGAAGAGCGCCCAGGCGAGATTCAGACGCTGCCAGACCTGTGGCGGCAGGGTCAGTTCTTTGCCCAGCATTTTCTGAATCAGCGGCTTACCGAAGATAAACTGGCCGCCCAGTAACACGAGAGCAAACAGCGCATAAATAATGGTCACTTTCCATTTGATAAACTGCGGATCATGGAAAACGATGGTCAGGGTGCCGAAGATGGCCACAATCACAAAGGTGATAACGGCAGATTTCTCCAGATGTTTATACATGAACCAGCGGACAGCCAGCGCCACCGCAGACGCGGCAATTAAGGCACCGGAGGCGTAATAGATATCAACGGTTTTATATATGGCAAAAAAGATAACCAGGGGGATAAAGTCGAGTAGTTGCTTCATAATTGAGTCTGTCCGAAATTTAAATTTATTTTAAGCACGTGGCATCCAGTCACTTATTTTTAAAGAAAAAAAATATATTACAATTGATTTTGCAATATTTTACCATAAGACGCGGTCTGACTATCTTCTTTATCCGCGTTCGGTTATAAATCAGTTTAACTATTAGCAGTAAAATTAAATTGTACATCTTAATACGATATTTTTATAAGGGGCGATAATGCAGTCGAACCGACTATTGCGCTGGATGCCGGGACTTTCTGTTTTTCTGCACTATGAACGCAAAAACCTGCGCTTTGATATCCGCGCAGGGCTTTCTGTTGCTGCCGTGGCGTTGCCGGTGGCTATCGCTTACACAGGACTGATGGGCATTAATGCGATTGTCGGTCTCTATGCCTGTATCCTGCCGATGGTGACTTATGCGCTGTTCGGCTCCTCCCGTCAGCTGATTGTCGGGCCGGATGCGGCAACCTGTGCGGTGATTGCGGCGGCGATTATTCCGCTGGCTAAAGGTGACCCGGATACGCTGTGGCAGCTGGCGATTATCATGACGCTGATGACGGGTGTCTGGTGTCTGATCGCCGGACATTTCAAACTCGCCGCATTCGCAGATTTTTTATCACAGCCGATTTTACAGGGGCTGCTCAACGGCGTGGCGGTGACGATTATTGTCGGCCAGATAGGTAATGTGCTCGGGCTGGATGAACTGCCGTCCCAGCTGATTGAGTGCCTGGTGGCGCTGCCGGAGCATCTGCATCTTATGCATATGCCGACGCTGATCCTCTCCGCTGCCAGCCTGGCGGCGCTGTTTTTATTACGGGCTGTCCGCCGCAGCTGGCCGGGGCCGCTGATTGTGATGACGATTGCCACACTGGTCAGTGCGCAGCTGGATTTTGCCTCAATGGGGATTGCTGTGGTCGGTAATCTCGGTAACGGGCTGCCGCATATCAAAATGCCGGCATTTGACCCGGGTCTGCTGCGTGAACTGGTGATCCCGTCACTGAACCTTGCGGTGATCAGCATTGTCAGCTTTATGATGACGGTGCGCAGTTTTGCCGAGAAAAACGGCTATGCCATCGATGTGGATCAGGAACTGCGGGCACAGGGGTATATCAACATTGCTTCCGGGTTATCCCAGGGGTTCGCGGTCAGTGCCGCGACCAGCCGTACAGCTGTCAACGATGCCACCGGTGGTAAAACACAGATGGTATCGCTGATCGCCGCCGGATTGATCGCACTGGTGCTGTTTTTCCTGACCGGTTTCCTCGGACACATTCCGCTGGCGACACTCGGGGTGGTGCTGATTTACTCCTCCTGGTCGATGTTCAGCATTCGTCAGATTTTCTCTTTCCGTAAACGGAATAAATCGGCTTTCACGCTGGCGCTGTTTACTCTGGTGGCGGTGCTGGTGGTGGGGCTGATCAACGGTATCGGGTTTGCGGTTCTGCTGGGACTGGTACAGTTCCTGCGCACGGTTTTCCGCCCGACAGACCAGTTACTGGGGGTGGATGAGCAGGGGATGATCCATTCCATCAACAACAGTAACGTGGATATTAGTCAGGTTGACGGATTATTGATGTACCGTTTTAACTCGCCGCTGACCTATTTCAACGTTGCGTACTTTAAAAAGCGGGTGTTACAGGTGGTGAATACCGCACCGAAACGTCCCGGATGGGTGGCGGTGGATGCGACCGTCAGCTTTATCAATAATGACATGAGTGTGTTCAGCACACTGAATGAGCTGGTGACTGAGCTGAAAATCAAAGGCGTTACCCTGATCCTGGCGGGACGGCGCACCGAACTGACACGCTGGGTGTCGGAAAATAAAATCAAACGCAATGATGATGATTTGATTATTGTGCCTGATCTCTATTTCGCTATCCGGCTGATTCAGAGCAAACAGCAAAGCCGTGTCAAAGCGATAGAAGAGGCGATGGAACAGGCGGCAGAGGGAGCGGAAAAACCGCTCACCACCTGATTTCAGCGATAAACCCGCCCTGCGGGCTGCGGCGGAACTGTATGGTCATATGATGCAGTTCCGCAATTCGTTTCACGATAGACAATCCCAGACCGCTGCCGGTTTTTTCCTGTCCCGGCGGCCGGTAAAAACGTTCTCCCAGCCGGGCCAGTATCGCATCACTGACGCCCGGGCCATCATCCTCAATCACTAACTGCTGCGGTGTCAGCGTCAGCTGAACGGTGCCGCCGGTTTTTCCGTAGCGGATAGCATTATGCAGCAAATTGCGCAGCATGACGGTAAGCAGCAGCTGTTCGCCGCGGATCGTCAGTTCAGGCGCGGCGAGCTCAGATATCACGCTGACCTGATGTGCAGCCGCATCCGGAGCTGTTTGTGCAATGGCATCATTAATAATGGCTGACCAGCGCAGCTCTGTACATTCCTGCGGGTGAGACTGTGATTCCAGCCGTGAGAGGGTCAGTAACTGATCCACCAGGCGGGTGGCGCGGTCAATCCCGGTGATCAGATTCGCGGTCACGTGTTCACGAGTGGCGGGGTCATCCCCGGCAATCTGCATCACTTCAGTCTGTACTTTCAGTGCGGCCAGCGGGCTGCGCAGTTCATGAGCGGCATCAGAGGTAAAGCGGCTTTCCCGCTCGCGCAGATCGCGGATACGCAGAAATAATCCGTTCAGGGCGTCCAGCATCGGGCTGACTTCTTTCGGCAGCACCGGCGGGGCCAGCGGCGTCAGCTCAGCCGGGTTACGGCGCTGTAACTGCCGTGCCAGCAGGCGCAGCGGAGTCAGTGCGCGGGTCAGCAGCCACAGGAACAGAAGCAGCATCAGCGGCAGTGCCACCAGCCACGGGATCGCCTGAGCGGTGATAATGGTCAGCCCCATATCCTCGCGGTATTCCCACTCCTGGCCGACCACGATGATGTAGCGGCCATCGGCGGAAGGCAGCTGCACAAAGCGCCAGCGGTCGTTATCATCCGTCAGTGAGCCGTCCCGGAACCCGTTTTTCTTGTCTGAGAACGGAATTTTCCGGCCGTTTTCGCCGTCATCCAGCACCCGCTCGCCCGACGGACTGAAAATAGCAAAAGCGAATGCATCGTCATCCTGTTTTCCCCGGTTGGCGGAGAGCATTTTTTTGGTTTTCTGTATCGCAGACGGCGGGAACTCGAGCCCGGACGGCAAAACTGACAGACGTTTGGCAAAGGCCATTTGTTGTGTATCGAATAATTCATTGATGGATTTTGTGGTCTGCATCCAGGCGAACACACTGGCGACACCCCAGGTCAGCAGGGTGAGCAGCATCAATAATCCGCCCAGCCGCAGGCGCAGACTATACGTCTTCATCATTTTTTCCCGCGACATAACCGACACCGTGAATAGTTTTGATAAATCCGCGCCCCAGTTTGCGGCGCAGATGGTGAATATGCACCTCAACGGCATTACTGGAGACATCTTCATCCCAGTTATACAATTTTTCTTCAATCATCGCGCGGGACAGCACTTTCTGCGGATTGCGCAGAAACAGTGCCAGCAGCGCCAGCTCTTTACCTTTCAGTGATACCGGTACGCCGTTGCGGGTGACGGTCATCGCCACCGGATCCATCTCCACGTCGCCGAGCACCAGTTTTTCAGAGAGCTGACCGTAGCGGCGGCGGATCAGTGCCTGTAACCGTGCCGCGACTTCTGCCAGGGCAAACGGTTTGCACAGATAATCATCTGCGCCCTGTTGCAAGCCGCTGACGCGCTGCTCAAGGGCATCACGGGCGGTCAGGATCAGTACCGGTTCGTCGCGCCCCTCTGACCGCCACTGTTTCAGGATATCCAGTCCGTCCATGCCGGGCAGGGAGAGATCGAGGATCACGGCATCATAAGGAGCGGCATAGAGCGCCTCCCGGCCGGTTTGCCCATCGGTAAACCAGTCAGGGGTAAAGCCGAGCCTGCTCAGGCCGATTTTCAGCCCGTCGCCAATCAACCGGTCATCTTCAATTAATAATATCCGCATAATTCTTATCCGTATAAATAGCGCTATACTAGTTTTAACTCAGATATCTCAGGATAACCACCTGTTTTTTCTGAAATTAAAAATATAATCAAAAATGATATCCCCTTAAGATCCTGTTAAGAACTTAATGGTTTAATAGTGTCCATGAAGCAAAGACGCTTCCTCATAAAGGAGATAAATGATGAAAAAATTACCTGCACTCGCATTACTTGCCACTTTACTGGCAGGATCAGCCGGTTCCGTTTTTGCAGCCAACGGCGGTTTTGAAGGTCCCGGTGCAACAGCCGTGACAACCACCACAGCGGCACAAAACGGCGGTTTCAGCGGCCCTGATGCCCGTAAAATGACCGTTGCGGATGCACTGAAATTATCTGATGATGCACCGGTTGTGCTGCGCGGTACGATTGTCCGCCAGCTGGATAACAAACATTATGAATTTAAAGACAGCACCGGGACTATCCGTGCTGAAATTTCCCCGAAACGCTGGGACGGACTGAAAGTCACGCCGCAGGATGAAATTGAGGTCGAAGGGGAAATCGACAAAGAGTGGAATAAAACCGAACTGGATGTAAAAGCGGTACGCAAAGTACAGTAATCACCACCGCAGATACACCGGATAATCAGGCCATCTTATTGGCCTGATTTTTTATCTGCACATTTCTTATTTTCTGTGACAGCAGGTGCAAAATATCTTTCTTCTGTGCCTCTGACTGAATATCCCGCAGCGGAATAATAATACCGTCATATTTACCGTGGTAAAGATAAAACCCGGTGGCGCTTTCGGCATAATCAATGACCGATTCCCAGGCAAAAAAAGAATGGTAAAGGGCAGAAACCTGGTTTATCCCGTCATTATTCAGTTCAAACGTTGCCGGGCGCAGGAGGTAATGTCCGGACTGAACAGAAAGCTGCTTCATAACCCGTCTGCTTTTGACAAAACGGCTGTAAATAAACACCAGTAGTGCTAAAAACCCGCAGCTCAGCCCGTAAAAAACAGAATAAATATCAAATTTGCCCGGCAGCGGCGAAAATGTACTGAAAATAAGTAATAACATTCCGCATAATATCAGCCAGATAAGAATATAAGGAATTCGTCTCCACCCGACCGGCTCCTGATAAAAATGCCGGAAACTGAACGTCTGATAGTCAGCCAGATCCTGAACAGTAAGCGTGACGGGCAGAGTGATCATAATCGTATTCCTTTATTTCCTGAACAGTCTGCACATCATATTGCGCACAAAAAAGACAATATCATTATCTGTGCGCATTATCAGGCCTTACTGATAGTCGCTGGCAGATTGCGATTGTGTAAATAACTGATAGAACCGGAACAGATAAATAATTACCAGTCCGCTGATGACATTATTAATAAACAGAATAACGGTCATCAAAATATGCTCATTTTCTATCGGAAGTTTACTAAGAAACACTACGGATGCCTGTTTCAGGGCAAACCATATTAAAATAGCAGGCAGAAGTGTTCTGATATTTTTCAGGGCAATATTTCCGCTGATTTTAATGGCGGTAAATACGCTGTTCTTTTCGGTGAACATAATGATCGGTGCCAGCGCCAGTAACATAGCCAGAATTAATCCCGGCAGATACATGGCAACAAGCCCGAGGGCAATCACCAGCGAGCAGATTAACAGCAGCACCAGCATGCGCGGAATGCGTCCTGCAGAGCCGGTGATGGCCTGCAACGCGGATACCGGCTGTCCCTGTGAGGCACTGAAGATCAGGAAAATCATGGACGTTACAAAGACGGCATTGCCCAGCAGGGAACTGAAGATAGTTCCGAGGCCGGTTTTCAGCATTTGCCACTGGTCATCGGATGTCAGTGCGGCGACCGCCCGCTGAAAGCCGCCGGAGCCTTCAGTGGCGTAAGTGGTTTCCAGGGCGCGGATAAGCGCCAGACCGTTGGAGTTATAAGTCAGGAGCACATTGAGCCCGACGGTCACAGCGGCGGTGAGCAGCGAAATGATCAGGACAGACAACAGCTGATTACGGAAAAAATTAAGACTGTCGCGGGCAAGAACCGGCACCGGCATGGACATGGAACAACTCCTGTAAGGCATGAAATAAAAACGTTGATGCAATTGTAAAACAGTATGGCGGGGATTGTAACCTGTTCGTCCGGCAGAAATACAGTGATCAGACGGAATATCCGGAAACAGGCAGCCCAAAAGTCACAAAACATTAACAATAATAAAGCAAAATATTCGACGGTATAGTAAGCATCTTATTTTGCAAATTGATATAAAACACACAAAAAATGATTGCGCTAAAAATGACGAAGGTTGTTTTTGATATAAATCAATAAATGAAAATGTCGCCGTGGAATAATAATTTAGATCTTTGTGAAAAATGCGTTTTTTATTTAAATGTTGTGATCTGTCTTAGATCATAATTGGATTTAAGGTTGTATATTTCAAACTGTACTTATTGTGTTTTTTTTCTTTTTTTTAGGATGGGATAGATAATGAAAAAGCTTTCTGCAGTGTGTTTAGCACTGGCAACTGTTTTACCGTCAGTTTCAATGGCACACCAGGCCGGTGATTTTATCGTTCGTGGTGGTACTGCGACTGTACGTCCGAACGTCAGCTCTGATAATGTTCTGGGTTTCGGTTCTTTTGAAGCGAACAATAATACTCAGTTAGGTTTAACTTTCAGTTATATGATCACCGATAATATCGGTGTGGAATTACTGGCAGCGACGCCGTTTGAGCATAAAATCTCTGTTCCGGCTGCGGGTGAAATTGCCTCTGCCAAACATTTACCGCCAACCTTAATGGCACAGTACTATTTCCGTACTCCGGAAGATAAACTGCGTCCGTATTTAGGTGTGGGTGTTAACTATACCTTCTTCTTTGATGAAGGATTTAACGATACCGGTAAAGGCGCAGGCTTAAGCGATCTGAGCATGAGCAGCTCATGGGGTGTGGCAGCACAGGCAGGTCTGGATTATGAATTAGACCAGAACTGGATGCTGAACGCCTCCCTCTGGTGGATGAACATCAAAACTGATGTTGATTTCAAAGCCGGTGGTGCCAGCCAGTCTTACAAAACTAACCTGGATCCATGGGTATTCATGTTTGGTGTCGGTTACAAATTCTGATAATCCTCGTTATCAGTACCATAAAAAACGGCGCAATTCTTATTGCGCCGTTTTTTTATCCGGTAATCTGATATTCAGAGTCACCGCAACTTCATTGAGTTAATAACAACCTTCACACCCGGAACTTTACGCGCGGTATTTACCGCCAGGTTCGCTTCTTTTTCTGAAGAGACAAATCCGCTCAGCTGAACTTTACCTTTAAATGTTTCCACGCTGATTTGAGTGGATTTAATGCCTTTCTCACCCAGTAACGCTGTTTTCACTTTAGTGGTAATGACGGAATCATCAAAATACCCCCCGGTACCTTCACTGGTGGCAGTCGGGGCACAGGCGGACAGGGTGAAAGCCATAAACATGACAACAAAAAATGAGGTGACCAGTTTCATATACTTCATTATGTTCTCCTTATTACCGGCACGGATCGCAGAATAATGTGTGCCTGACCTTTTCAGTATTGATGAAAACCGGATGTTTCTCAACAAAAAATAACCCGCTGTTAACAGCGGGCGGAATGAAAAATTATAATTGCGTTGCGTTTTTCATTTTCTGCGTAAATTCCCGCAGTTTCTGACACATCACCGGTATATTATCCAGATTTGCGGCGATGATTTTTACCACAGCAGAGCCGGAAATCGCCCCTGCAGCACCATTCCGCAGTGATTCCTGTACCTGTTCCGGTTCAGAAATCCCGAATCCCTGAACCGGCGGTGCGGCATTCAGCGCGGTCAGTTTTGCCGTCAGATCAGCCAGGGACTTTTCAGCCCGCTTTTCTGTTCCTGTCACCCCGGCGCGGGAGAGCAGGTAGGTATAGCCTTTTCCGGCGGCGGCCAGTGTTTCCAGTAATTTATCATCCGCATCCGGCGGGCAGATAAAGACCGGTGCGATATTATTGGCCAGCGCGGCATCCCGGAACGGCTGAGACTCATGCAGCGGCACATCGGCGATCAGCACCGAATCCACCCCGGCTTTTGCCGCTGTTTCATAAAACTGACTGATACCGTTATGGAAAACCAGGTTGGCATACATCAGCAATCCCACCGGCAGTTCCGGATATTTTGCACGGATTTGTGCAATCAGCTCAAAGCAGCGTGCCGGGGTCATACCGGCCGCAAAGGCACGAAGGTTGGCATCCTGAATCACCGGACCGTCTGCCAGCGGGTCAGAAAACGGAATACCGATTTCCAGGGCGTCGGCACCACCGTCCACCAGTGCATCAATAATTTGCAGGGAAACCTCAGCGGACGGATCACCCAGAGTGACAAACGGGATAAACGCACCCTGATTACGGGACTGCAAACGCTGAAAAAGTTGTTCATACCGGCTCATCAGAAATCACCTCTTGCTTTAAAAATGTCATAAACAGTGAAAATATCTTTGTCTCCGCGACCGGAAATATTGACGATAATAATTTGTTCTTTCTCCGGATTTTCACGGATCATTTTCAGTGCGTGTGCCAGGGCATGGGAGGATTCCAGTGCCGGGATAATCCCTTCCTGACGGCTCAGGGTTTTAAAGGCGTCAAGTGCCTTGTCATCGGTGGCGGAAACATAATCCGCCCGGCCGATAGCATTCAGATACGCGTGCTGCGGCCCGACAGACGGGAAATCCAGACCGGCGGAGATGGAGTAAGATTCCTCGATCTGACCGTCTTCTGTCTGCATCATCGGTGATTTCATGCCGAAATAGATACCGATGCGGCCATGTTTGAGCGGCGCACCGTGTTCACCGGTTTCAATACCGTGTCCGGCCGGTTCGACGCCGATCAGGGCGACGGATTCATCGGGAATAAACCCGGCAAATGCGCCGATAGCGTTTGAACCGCCGCCGATACAGGCGATCACCGCATCCGGAAGACGACCTTCACGGGCGAGGATCTGGGCGCGGGCCTCATCACCGATCATACGCTGGAACTCGCGGACAATGGTCGGGTACGGATGCGGACCTGCCGCGGTGCCTAATAAATAGTGGGCGCGGTCATAATTGCCGCTCCAGTCGCGCAGCGCCTCATTACAGGCATCTTTCAGCGTGGCGGAGCCGCTGTGCACCGGAATGACTTCCGCGCCCATCAGCCGCATGCGGAACACATTCGGAGACTGACGTTCCACGTCTTTTGCCCCCATATATACCCGGCATTTCAGGCCGAGCAGCGCACTGGCCAGTGCTGCCGCCACGCCGTGCTGACCGGCTCCGGTTTCGGCAATAATTTCCGTTTTTCCCATCCGTTTTGCCAGCAGTGCCTGGCCGAGCACCTGGTTGGTTTTATGCGCACCGCCGTGCAGTAAATCTTCGCGTTTCAGATACAGTTTGGTTTTGCTGCCCGCAGTCAGGTTTTTGCACAGTGTCAGGGCTGTCGGGCGTCCGGCATAGTTTTGCAGCAGATCGGTAAATTCACGCTGAAATTCCGGGTCTTCCTGAGCGGCAATAAAGGCATCTTCGAGCTGATCGAGTGCCGGGATTAAAATCTGCGGCACAAACTGCCCGCCGAATTCACCAAAATAGGGATTTAATTTACTCATTGTTTTCTGATCCTTTTTCTTTTCAGTCGTAGTCAGGCAACTTGCTGATGTAATTGATTAAATATCTGACGAAGTTTTTCTGCATCTTTAATACCGGGGGCGGATTCGGCGCCGGAGTTAAAATCCAGCCCGGCAGCACCGGAGGCGGCGGCGGAGACACAGTTTTCCGCATTCAGCCCGCCCGCCAGGGTAAAGGGCACCGGCAGTGAAGGGGGCAGAGTCTGCCAGTCGAAAGTCTGCCCGGTGCCGCCTTTGCCGTTATCCAGCACCAGCCGCACTACGCCGTCAGGCACGGTGATATCCGTACCGTGCGACATATCCAGCGCTTTCCAGATCTCACATTTTGCCGGAAGGTGCAGACGCAGCAGCGCGATATCGTGCTCGTTTTCATCACCGTGTAACTGAACCGCATGCAGTTTCAGACGGCGGGCAATGGCAGCGATATCTGCGGGGTCATGGTTACGGAACACGCCGACGTACGCCAGCGGCGCACCGCACATCACCTCCGTTGCCTGTGCTTCATCCACATAACGCGGCGATTTGCTGACAAAAATCAGGCCGCCGAAGGTGGCACCGGCGTCATAAGCGGCGCGGGCATCGTCCGCACGGGTCAGTCCGCAGACTTTGTGTTCGCCGTAAATCAGGCGGCGGATAGCTGTGTCCAGATCAGGCTGCGCCATAATGGCACTGCCGATCAGGAATCCGTCAGCATGGGGACGCAATTCGCGGATGTGCTGATGGGTGGTAATGCCGGATTCACTGATAATAATGCGGTCAGCCGGAATATGCGGTGCAAAATCCGCTGTCCGGCGGCGGTCAATGGAGAGGTCGCGCAGATCGCGGTTATTGATACCGATAACCTGTGCATCAAGGGCAATAGCGCGATGCAGTTCTTCTTCCGTACTGACTTCCGTCAGCACACCCATATTGAGGGAATGAGCCAGGGTCGCCAGTGAGTGATAATCCGCATCATTCAGGACGGAGAGCATCAGCAGAATCGCGTCTGCTCCATAGTGGCGGGCGAGATACACCTGATAAGCATCAATAATGAAATCTTTGCACAACACCGGCTGAGTGATCAGCGCGCGCACCTGCCGCAGATAGTCATGTTGTCCCTGAAAATATTTCTCGTCGGTCAGTACGGAAACTGCTGTGGCATACGGCGCATAGGCCGCGGCGATTTCACTGAGATTAAAATCCTGACGGATAAGCCCTTTCGACGGAGAGGCTTTTTTGCACTCCAGAATAAATGCGGTTTCCGCGCTGCGCAGTGCCTGATAAAAATCGCGGTCACTCAGCGGCAGATTATCCGCAAAACTCAGCAGCGGCTCCTGCTTCTTCCGCGCAACCAGGGAGATACGTTTATCATTCACAATCTGTTCTAATACGGTGCCTTTCATGGTTTATCCTCTTGCGGCCAGGGCGGTGACGCGCTCAAAGGCGTTACCACTGCGGATCATTGCCAGCGCGTGCTGCGCATTATCCTGTAAGTCTTCGTTATCATTGAGTTTCATCAGCAGGGCGACATTGGCTGCCACGGCGTGACTTTGTGCTGCGGTGCCTTCTCCCTGTAATAACCGGGTCAGCAACTGACGGTTTTCTTCCGGGGTACCGCCGCGCAGTTCCTGCATGTCATAACCGGGCAGGCCGAAATCGTCTGTGGTCAGGCGGTATTCGCGGATCTCCCCGTTATGCAGTTCGGCAACCTGTGTCGGCGCATGGAGGGAAACCTCATCCATTCCGCCGCTGTGCACCACAGCGGCACGCTGATAGCCGAGCACTTTCAGCGTCTCAGCAACAGGGCGGATCAGCGCCGGGCTGTATACGCCGATCAGGGCAACCGGCGGACGGGCCGGGTTGATCAGCGGCCCGAGGACATTAAATAAGGTACGGGTTTTCAGTTGCTGACGCACCGGTGCGGCAAAACGGAAGCCGTCGTGATAGTGCGGGGCGAACAGGAAACAGACGCCGACATCATCCAGTGCGCTGCGGGATACATCTGCCGGGGTGTCCAGCGCAATCCCGAAGGCGTTCAGTAAATCAGAAGAGCCGGTTTTGCTCGAAACACTGCGGCTGCCGTGTTTGGCGACTTTTATCCCGCAGGCCGCTGCCACAAAGGCGCTGGCCGTGGAGATATTGATGCTGTCGGAAGCATCGCCGCCGGTGCCGACAATATCACTGAAACGATAGTCCGGGCGCGGGAAGGCGCGGGCATTGTTCAGACAGGCCTGGGCGGCACCGGCAATTTCATCCGGCTGCTCGCCGCGCATTTTCATGCTGATCAGCGCTGCCGCCAGCTGGGTTTCACTTAGTTCTCCCCGGATAATCGCGGAAAATAACTCCCGGCTTTCCGCCAGGGTCAGTGTTTCACCCCGGTAAAGTTTTTCAAATAATGTTTGCATCTCTCTGTTCCTTAATCTGTTTTTTTATCTGTTATTCAGGTTGAGTTATGCCTGTGCCCACGCCAGGGTATTAGCCAGCAGGGCTGCGCCGTCCGGTGTCAGGACGGATTCGGGGTGAAACTGTAAGCCGCAGACTTTGTCCTGTTCATGGCGGACGGCCATCACAATGTTGTCGCTGGTGGCACACACGGTCAGGGCTTCCGGGATGATTTCTGCTGCCAGTGAGTGATAGCGTGCCACTTTCATCGGGTTCGGCAGACCGGAAAACATAGATTGCTCATCGTGGTGCAACTGGCTGGCTTTACCGTGGAGCACAGCACCGGCGTGACTGACTTTGCCGCCGTAGGCTTCAACAATTGCCTGATGGCCGAGGCAAATACCAATCACCGGGTAACGTCCTCTGACACGGCTCAGCACTTCCGGCTGACATCCGGCATCTGCCGGTTTTCCCGGCCCCGGAGAGAGCACCAGCACCGGGTTTTTCATGGTTTCCAGAGCGGACAGAATGACCTCTGCCGGAACCCGGTTGCGGTAAATCACCACCTGATGGCCCTGAGCACGGAACTGGTCGGCCAGGTTATAGGTAAAGGAATCGACATTATCGAGCAGTAAAATATCAGCCATCAGAATGTCTCCTCTGCATGATGGGCGCGGGTGATGGCGCGGATCACCGCGCGGGCTTTGTTGCGGTTTTCGTCAGCTTCCGCCTGCGGGTCGGAATCCAGTACCACACCGCCGCCGGCCTGCACAGTGGCAATGCCGTTTTCGACATAGGCAGAGCGGATCACAATGCAGGTATCGAAGGTGGTATCGCCGCGAAAATAGCCGACCGCGCCGCCGTAGCTGCCGCGACGGACTTTTTCGGCCTGTGCAATCAGTTCCATTGCACGGACTTTCGGTGCGCCGGTCAGGGTGCCCATGTTCATGCACGCCTGATAAGCATGGAAAATATCGAGGTCGTCGCGTAATTCACCGGTGACGCGGGACACCAGGTGCATCACAAACGCATAACGATCCACTTTGGTCAGTTCCGCCACACTACGGCTGCCGGGACGGCAGATACGGGCGAGGTCATTACGGGCAAGATCGACCAGCATGAAGTGTTCGGCCAGCTCTTTCTGATCCGTACGCAGATCAAGCTCCAGACGGCTGTCTTTATCCGCATCCACCGAACCGTCTGCTGACAGACCGCGCGGACGGGTGCCCGCAATCGGGTAGATTTCAATCTGACGGGTTGCCGGGTCATATTTCAGTGCGCTTTCCGGTGATGCGCCGAACAGAGTGAAATCCGCATCCTGCATAAAGAACAGGTAAGGACTCGGGTTGCGGGTTTTCAGTTCGCGGTAAGCGGCCATCGGGGATGGGCACGGTAACTGAAAGCGGCGTGACGGCACGACCTGGAAGATATCACCCTGAACAATGGATTGTTTTAACTGATTCACGATAGTGCAGAAATCGGCATCCGAATGTGACGTTGTCACGCTGATGTCTACCGGTGTGACAGACGCAGAACCGGTTACCGGCTGTGCCAGAGTCGTTAATACCTGCTGATGCTGTGCTGTCAGGCGGGTTTGTTCTGCGGCATCCGCTGTAAATGTCAGAGTAACCAGTTCACTGGTCTGCTGCTGGTGGTCGATGGTGAGCAGTGTTTCCGCCAGATAAAAACAGTAATCCGGGCAGCTGTTAGTGCGCTCAACCGGCGGCAGTGCCTCAAAGGCCGCGACCAGGTCGTAGCTGAACAGTCCGCCGCAGAACAGCGCGTGACGGTCATCTGCCTGTGACGGCAGGTTCATCAGGGTGCGGAGCACATCAAAGACCGAGGCGGCGCGCAGGCGGGTATCTTCATCCGCATGGGCGGCCGGCGCAGTGAAATGCAGTGTCAGTGTGTTACCGCTGATAGTCCCGGCGGACAGACTTGCCTGCAATACCGGCAGCAATGCAGCGCCGTTGGCGGTCAGTGCTTCTGCGGTGACGGTGTGTCCGGTGCAGCGGATACGCAGTGCGCTGTGCAGCACCAGCATGCTTTTTAAATTTGCTCTGGACTCGATTTCGGCGGATTCTAATAACAGCGTTGCAGGACGCTGTGCGCAAAGCGCGGTGAATACCGCCGCCGGGTCGGGCTGATAAGCCGGATAAGCTGTCCGGATGTGTTGTGTGAAAATCGTGCTGTCCATGATAATTACCTTGCTATGTGAATTTTTTGCCATAAAAAAACCCGCCACGGGGGCGGGTTCTGTGCTCTGGTACAGCCGGTTAACTGACATGCACGCACAACCATTCCGCCCGACGGGAAAGATTGCGCCACCAACGATTGTTCAGTTTGTGCATGTTCATGGGATGTCCTCAGTATAAACAGTGATTACAGATAACTCGTTCTATGTACTAGTTAACTAGATCGCGGTTGGTGTGTCAAGGGTTTTTGTGGAATACTGTGCGTCCCGTAAATGCGGATGAAATTTTATGAAGTCACTTCTGGCAATGAATTGTCAGAACAGAAGGGAGACGCGATGGAGCCGGAAAACACAGGTATTGACCTGTCGTGCTATGATTTACACAGCCATACCACTGCGTCAGACGGCATGCTGACACCGGAGCAGTTACTGGACAGAGCCGCTGAGATGGGCGTGACCGTGCTGGCAATTACCGATCACGACACCACGGATGCACTTCCGGCGGCACATCATTATCAGCAGGCAAATAATTTGCCGCTGACGGTGATTAATGGTGTTGAAATATCAACGCTTTGGGAACATCATGAGATTCATATTGTCGGGCTGAATATTGATATTACCCATCCGGCAATGACAGAATTACTGGCGCAGCAGTCAGAACGGCGCCGGGCACGCGGGATGCTTATCAGTGAACGGCTGGCAAAGGCCGGAATTGAAGGCACCTGGGATGAGGCGAATGAGCTGGCGCAGGGCGGTGAAGTCACGCGCGGACACTTCGCCCAGGTGTTGATCGCCCGTGGTGTGGAACCGACGATTCCGAAAGTGTTCAAACGTTATCTCGCCCGTAACAAAACCGGTTATGTGCCGCCGCAATGGTGTGATATCCCTGACGCCGTGCAGACCATTCATGCCGCCGGCGGACAGGCCGTGCTGGCACATCCCGGCCGCTATGGCTTATCCGCCAAGTGGCTTAAACGCCTGTGTGATTTCTTTAAACAGGCCGGCGGGGATGGCATGGAAGTGGCGCAATGTCAGCAGGCTCCGGATGAGCGCCGGACTCTGGCACAATACGCAATAACATACGGATTAAAAGCCTCCCAGGGATCCGATTTTCATCAGCCGTGTTCGTGGATAGAACTGGGCCGTAAATTGTGGTTACCGGGTGATGTAATACCAATCTGGCAGGATTGGTCACTGAAGGATTAACAGAGGAAACAACATGGGCCAGATGTTTTATATCCATCCGGATAACCCGCAGGCACGCCTGATCAATCAGAGCGTGGAGATTTTTAACAAAGGCGGCGTGGTGATTTACCCGACCGATTCCGGCTATGCCATCGGCTGCCGCCTGGAAGATAAAGATGCGTTACAGCGGATCTGCCGTCTGCGTCAGATAGACAGTAATCATAACTTTACCCTGATGTGCCGCGATTTATCGGATATCTCTACCTATGCACATGTGGATAACACGGTATTCCGTTTAATCAAAAATAATACACCGGGTAATTACACCTTTATTCTGCGGGCGACCAAAGAAGTGCCGCGCCGTCTGATGAGTGAAAAACGTAAAACCATTGGTCTGCGTATTCCGGCAAACCCGATTGCCATGGATTTGCTTGCTGCAATGGGCGAACCGCTGATGTCCGCCAGTCTGATTTTACCGGGTAATGATTTTGCGGAATCTGATCCGGAAGAAATTAACGATGCCCTGGGCAAGCAGGTGGATCTGGTGATCCACGGCGGTTATATCGGCCAGCAGCCGACCACGGTTATCGATTTGACTGACGACGTGCCGGTTGTGGTGCGTGAAGGAACCGGAGATGTAACGCCGTTCCTGTGACCGCCATGTGCGTCACATGTGTAAAATGCGTTAGCGCCGTGCATTAACCTGTGTATAATGCTGCGGTTGATTTTTATGACGCCTGTGAAGGCGACAGCAGAGGGTGCTCAATGAGCCAGAAAACAGAAAAGTTACAAAAGGTGTTGGCGCATGCAGGGCATGGCTCACGCCGCGAAATTGAAAGTTACATCGAAGCGGGTCGTATCTCCATTGACGGCAAAACTGCCACACTGGGTGACCGTATCGATGTTAATACGAATGCTAAAATCCGCCTCGACGGCCGGATTTTAGGCATCAAAGATGCACAGAAAAACCCGTGTCGTGTTCTGGCGTATTACAAGCCGGAAGGGGAATTATGTACCCGCCACGACCCGGACGGCCGTCCGACAGTCTTTGATCGTCTGCCGCGTATTCAGGGAGCCCGCTGGATTGCCGTCGGTCGCCTGGATGTGAATACCAGCGGATTACTGCTGTTCACCACCGACGGGGAACTGGCAAACCGCCTGATGCACCCGAGCCGTGAAGTAGAGCGTGAATATGCGGTCCGTGTCTTCGGTGAAGTGGATGATGCCAAACGCAATCAGCTGCTCAAAGGTGTTCAGCTGGAAGATGGGCCGGCCTCATTCCGTTCGCTGAAATTCAAAGGCGGGGAAGGTATCAACCAGTGGTTTAATGTCTCCCTGACCGAAGGCCGCAACCGCGAAGTCCGCCGGATGTGGGAAGCGGTCGGTGTGCAGGTCAGCCGCCTGATCCGTGTCCGTTACGGCGATATCGATCTGCCGAAAGCGCTGCCGCGCGGCGGATGGGTGGAACTGAACCTGGAAAAAACCAACTATCTGCGTGCACTGGTGGGACTGCCTGCAGAAACTACCACCAAGGTTTCTGTGGAAAGTGATAAACGCCGGATCAAAGCCAATCAGATCCGCCGTGCGGTAAAACGTCACTCACAAGTCGGCACCACCGCATCAAAACGTAATTCCGGGCGTCCGTCATCAACCCGTCAGGGTACCGGAAATACACAGAAACGCCGTACCGGTAAATAATAATCCGGTTACGTAAAACCGGTATTTTCTGTTATTTCAGCCTGTATTTGTTCTTATAAACGTCCTGTGCCATCGCACGGGGCGTTTTTTTGTACAGGAGTCATGCAAATACCCGCAGTGTGGGTTAAAATAATCAAAACAGTATTTCCCGCCGGTGAATGACCGGGAAACAGAGATATATCTGCGAGGAGATGATTATTGCGATAACCAGATGCGGTCTGTTAACGCTCATCTTTCTGCTCCCCGGATGTGATGACGAAACACAGCCCGGCACACCTGAACTGAGCCGGTATTACTACAGTAATATTACCGGGGATGATCTGTTTTTTACGGTAAACGGAAAAAGTTATCACCTTGCACATGACGCGGAGGGCATTGTTTATCTGCCGTCCGGCCTGAATAAGCTGGAAACCCCGCAGGGACAACAGATTTCCTTTATGGCTTATCCCGGAAACAGCGGCGGGATCCTCAATCCGTCCCGTGCCCGTTATTATTCCTATACCATTCATGACGGCGATACGCTGTATTCACCGCAATTTAATTCCATGGTGAAGACATTTAAATTTGACGGCCATTATTATCAGGGACCGTTGCGGACGAGTAATGCCGACGTTATCGATAATAACCTGTTTAAATGCCGGTATCCTTCCGATGTGCCGGATATAAAAGCCGTACTGGACAGATTTGTTGCCGGGGAAAAAGGAATGATGACAATCTGTATGAATGAAAATGAATTTCGCCGGTTCCTGGAATACAATCCGCGCGGTGTCAGTTTATTACCGGATAATACGGTGCTCACCCCGGAACAGGATGCGGATACCGGCAATAATAACCGTCTGTCTGATATTCAGTTTCAGGATGCGGAATTGCGTGAGGATGCAGAGAAAATCACTGATATTGTGACGGAGTTCCGGCATCAGACTGATGTGACAAAAAAATATGAAATATACAGCCGTTATCACACGGTACTGATGCGGATGGCTAATCGTTACCGTCAGATACTGCTGCAAAGCGATAAAGAGAATAAGACAGATAAAGAAGAGAGCAGGAGATTCAGTGAGTTTGTGCAGGAAACCGGTGAAATTTTCGGTGCCGGGGTTTTACCGCTGCAAACGGATGAAACGCCCCCGGCACACTGACGTTACTGCCTTTAATTATTCCGCCGGTCCGGCTTTGCGTCCGGGCTGTGCATCATAGCTGATCCCGTTTTTACCGGCACTGTCATCACACATCACATATAAATAGGTCGGCATAATATCCGCCGGGGTTTTCAGTTTTTCTGATGCCTCATCCGGAAATGCGCCGGCGCGCATGGCCGTGCGGGTACCGCCCGGATTAATGCAGCTGACGCGCAGCCCTGTGCCTTTATATTCCTCAGCCAGAACCTGCATCATACCTTCAGTGGCAAATTTTGAGACGGCATAGGCTCCCCATCCGGCACGGCCTTCGCGGCCGACACTTGATGATGTGAATACCAGCGAACTCTGCGGGGATTTCAGCAACAGCGGTAACAGTGCCTGTGTCAGTATAAAGGTGCCGTTAACATTCACCTGCATCACATCCTGCCATAACTGCACCGGCTGCTCCGTGACCGGCGCGACCACGCCGAGAATACCGGCGTTGTGCAGTACGCCATCCAGACGCGGAATTTCCTGTTCCAGTGCGGCAGCGAACTGACGGCTTTGCGCTTCTGTCAGTGTCAGTAAGTCCTGATGATAAATACGCGGCACTGACCCGTAACGCTGCGTGATTTCATCACGGACGGCCTGTAATTTGGATTCTGTCCGGCCGGTCAGGATCAGTTCCGCACCGTAGCGGGCATAGGTCAGGGCGGCTTCGCGGCCGATCCCGTCACCGGCACCGGTTATCAGGATGATTTTATTCTTCAGTGCATCAGGGGAGGACGGGGAAAAGCGGGATACATCATTATTATGCATGGTGATAACTCCGGAAAAGCAAATGGACGGGTATCACATCCCGGACAGGGTGTGAACCCGTTTTTATCATACCGTCCTCAGGGCGTGATTGCCATCAAGGGTTACAAAACTAGTTGAGCATTTATCAGATTTTTTAGTTAAAATAGCGCCATTCAATTTAACAGTATTAAGGTGTGCCGGTGGAGTTTCTCTCACAATACGGTTTGTTTCTTGCTGAAACCGTAACTATTGTTCTGGCAATCATTGCCATTGTCGTGTTCTTTGTCATGCTCAGCATCCGTAAAGGGCAGTCTCTGGGTAAATTACGTCTGACGGATCTGGGTGAAAACTACCGCGACAGACAGCGTGAAATGCAACATGCCCGCATGAGCGAAGCAGAGCAGAAAGTCTGGAATAAAGCGTTTAAAAAACAACAAAAAAACGAAGATAAAAAAGACAAAAGCAACGCCAAAAACGGTCAGACCCGTCTGCGCAAATCCTGTATCTATGTAATTGACTTTAAAGGCAGCCTGGATGCGCACGAGGTGGAATCACTGCGTGAAGAAATCACCATTATTCTGTCCGTGGCCGAGCCGGGTCTGGATGAAGTGCTGGTGCGTCTGGAAAGCCCGGGCGGGCTGGTTCACGCCTATGGTCTGGCAGCCGCTCAGCTGACCCGTCTGCGTGAGAAAAATATCCGTATTACCATTGCGGTTGATAAAGTCGCGGCCAGCGGTGGTTATATGATGGCGTGTGTGGCGGATAAAATTGTGGCCGCGCCGTTTGCGATTGTCGGCTCGATTGGTGTGGTGGCACAGGTGCCTAACATCCATCGTCTGCTGAAGAAAAATGATATTGATGTGGAAATGCATACTGCCGGTCAATATAAACGCACGCTGACATTCATCGGGCAGAATACTGATGAAGGCCGAGAGAAATTCCAGCAGGAGCTGGATGAAACGCACGTTCTGTTCAAAAGCTTTGTTTCTCAGAACCGTCCGTCTCTGGACATTGATAAAGTGGCGACCGGTGAACACTGGTACGGCACCCAGGCGAAAGAGCTGGGTCTGGTTGATGAGCTGGCAGTGAGTGATGATTTAATTGTCGCGGCAATTCCTGACCACGAAGTGATTCAGGTGCGTTATTTCCGCCGTAAGCGTCTTATCGATAAAATCACCCAGAGTGTGATGATGAGTGCTGACCGCCTTATTCTCCGCTGGTGGCAGCGCGGGAATGGCCCGGTCGGGAAATAACCGTCTCAATATAAATAACGGCAGCGCAGGCTGCCGTTATTCTTTGCGGATTATTATTATCCGGCCGGTGACTATTCCGGTATCCGTCTGTTAATCCGCCAGATGATATTGTTCTGACAGAACGTGAGCGAGATGTTTAAACATATTAAAGACGGCCGCACTTTTGAGTGTCGGCAGGCCCTGGTCGTCTAAAAAGTATTCACCTTTAAAAACCAATACGCCGGATTTCTGTTCAACATCATCAGCCTGCATACCCTCCAGAAAATCTTCATGTTCCTGTATGATTTTATTGGCTTTTTCTAACAGCTCTTGTTTGCTGATGGCGATGGTTTCTTTTTGCATTCTGTGAACTCCTTTGAAAAATAATTTGTTGCGCATCACTATTTATCAGGTAGAGTGTGAACTTTTCAAGAGCCCCGCAACGTGGCGGGAAGACTATTTGCGTAATACACTCCGGTGACGGCGATATTAAAAATACATCATTTCCTGACAGATGTTTTGAGTTGAAACAAAGCATTAGTATAAAAAGAGTTGATCTATTACGAAAGTGCCTCAATATAAAAGGCAGTGTATTTAACGCAAAAATTGGCGTTTTTATAATCGCCCCGAAAATTTAGGTAATGATAATTATGGGTAAAGCTCTTGTCATCGTGGAGTCCCCGGCAAAAGCCAAAACGATTAACAAGTATCTCGGCAAAGACTACGTGGTGAAATCCAGCGTCGGTCACATCCGGGATCTGCCGACGAGTGGTTCAGCGAGCCGTAAACCCGCTGCTGCAGGCGATAAAACGAAAAAAGTTAAAAAAGACGAACGCACAGCGCTGGTCAGCCGGATGGGTGTTGACCCGTACCACGGCTGGGAAGCGGATTATCAGATTCTGCCGGGCAAAGAAAAGGTTGTTTCTGAATTACAGCACCTGGCCGCCGATGCATCACACATCTATCTCGCAACGGACCTTGACCGCGAAGGGGAAGCCATTGCATGGCACCTGCGGGAAGTGATCGGCGGTGATGACAGCCGCTTCAGCCGGGTTGTATTTAATGAAATCACCAAAAATGCGATAAGTCAGGCGTTTGAACAGCCGGGCGAACTGAATATTGACCGTGTGAATGCCCAGCAGGCGCGCCGCTTTATGGATCGCGTGGTGGGTTACATGGTGTCTCCGCTGCTGTGGAAGAAAATTGCCCGTGGTTTATCCGCCGGTCGTGTGCAGTCTGTCGCGGTGCGTCTGATTGTTGAGCGCGAGCGCGAAATCAAAGCGTTTGTACCGGAAGAGTACTGGCAGATCCACGCACTGCTGTCTGATAAAAAAGATCAGCTGCGCATGGAAGTGGTGCAGGAAAACGGCAAAACCTTTAAAGCGGTCAATGAGAAACAGGCACATGCTGCTGTCAGCAAGTTACAGGCTGCCACCTTTAAAATTACTGACCGCGAAGACCGTCCGACCTCCAGCAAGCCGGGTGCACCGTTTATTACCTCCACACTCCAGCAGGCCGCGAGCACGCGCCTGAGCTTTGGTGTGAAGAAAACCATGATGATGGCACAGCGTCTTTATGAAGCCGGTCACATCACCTATATGCGTACCGATTCCACCAACCTGAGCCAGGATGCCATTACAATGGCGCGTGACTATATCACTGAGAATTTCGGTGATAAGTATCTTCCTGCCTCGCCGAATCTGTACAGCAACAAAGAGAATTCCCAGGAAGCGCACGAAGCTATCCGTCCGTCTGATATCGCTGTAACGGAAGAGATGCTCAAGGATATGGAGCCGGATGCGCGCCGCCTGTATCAGTTGATCTGGCGTCAGTTTGTCGCGTGTCAGATGACACCGGCAAAATACGATTCCACCACACTGACCGCAGAAGCGGGTGATTTCACACTGAAAGCCAAAGGGCGCACACTGCGTTTCGACGGCTGGACCAAAGTGATGCCTGCACTGCGTAAGAATGATGAAGATAATACGCTGCCTGCGATTGCGCCGGGCACGGTCATGACGCGCGAAGCGATTGATCCGGTACAGCACTTTACCAAACCGCCTGCGCGTTTCAGTGAGGCGTCGCTGGTTAAAGAGCTGGAAAAACGCGGTATCGGTCGTCCGTCCACCTATGCGTCAATTATTTCCACCATTCAGGATCGCGGTTATGTGAAAGTGGAAAACCGCCGTTTCTATGCTGAGAAAATGGGTGAAATTGTCACCGATCGTCTCGAAGAAACCTTTGCGGAACTGATGAACTACGACTTTACCGCACGGATGGAAAATCAGCTCGACCATATCGCCAACAATGAAGCGAAGTGGAAATCGGTGCTGGACGAATTCTTTGCTGATTTCAGCAAGCAGCTGGATAACGCGGGCAAAGAGCCGGAAGAAGGCGGTATGCGAACGAACCCGATGGTCATTACCTCGATCATCTGTCCGACCTGTTCCCGCCCGATGGGGATCCGTACCGCATCCACCGGGGTATTCCTGGGCTGTTCCGGTTATGCTCTGCCGCCGAAAGAGCGCTGCAAGCAGACCATCAACCTGATTCCGGAACACGAAATCCTCAATATCCTTGAAGGGGATGACGCGGAAACCAATGCGCTGCGTGCCCGCCGCCGCTGCCCGAAATGCGGCACTGCGATGGACAGCTACCTGATCGACACCGGCCGTAAACTGCATGTCTGCGGTAACAACCCGGAATGTGAAGGGTACGAAGTCGAAGAAGGTGAGTTCCGCATTAAAGGGTATGATGGCCCGGTCGTTGAATGTGAGAAATGCGGCTCTGAGATGCACCTGAAAATGGGGCGTTTCGGTAAGTACATGGGCTGTACCAACGACGAGTGTAAAAACACCCGTAAAATTCTGCGTAACGGTGAAGTCGCTCCGCCGAAAGAAGATCCGGTTCCGTTACCGGAACTGCCGTGCGAAAAATCAGACGCGTACTTTGTACTGCGTGATGGTGCTGCCGGTATCTTCCTGGCGGCGCACAATTTCCCTAAATCACGGGAAACCCGTGCACCGCAGGTAGCAGAACTGGTTCGCTTTAAAGATCGTCTGTCTGAGAAAATGCGTTATCTGGCGGAAGCGCCGGTGGCGGATCCGGACGGTAATCCGACGACTGTCCGCTGGAGCCGCAAAACCAAACAGCAGTATGTGGCATCCGATAAAGACGGCAAAGCCACCGGCTGGTCTGCATTCTATATTGACGGCAAATGGGTTGAGAAAGCCAAATAATCTGTCGTCATAATATCGGCGGTATCGTAATAATAAAAACCGGTCAGGAATTTTCCTGACCGGTTTTTTTATGCCGGAAACAGTGATCTGACGGTGTATTGTACGGCAGACAGTGATTAATAGCTTTTTGTTATAAGCATTGATGAAAACGGCCTAAGAGGAGGTAGCCGCGATTTTCCGCACTTTCCCGTGAGATGTGCGGTATAAGGGTATTAGCCTGTTATATTTTGACTGGTGTCAGTGCGGTTTTTGTTATATCGTCGGTGAATAGAATAACGTTATAACAATTTGCTCACTTATTCTTTTTCGGAATAATAAAGATGAAAAAGGAGTAAGCAATGCCGAGCCTGCACGGAAAGGAATAAGCGGATGAAATTACAGCAGCTGCGCTATATTGTGGAAGTGGTTAATCACAATCTGAATGTCTCCTCGACTGCCGAGGGGCTGTACACATCACAACCCGGTATCAGTAAGCAGATCCGGATGCTGGAAGATGAGCTGGGAATGCAGATTTTTGCCCGCAGCGGTAAACATCTGACCCATGTGACACCGGCCGGGGAATCCGTTATCCGTATCTCCCGTGAAGTGCTGGCGAAAATTGATGCCATCAAGGCTGTCGCCAGTGAGCACACATATCCGGAGCAGGGAACCCTGAGTATCGCCACAACCCATACCCAGGCACGTTATGCACTGCCGCCGGTGATTAAAGGCTTTATTGAGCGTTACCCGCACGTTTCCCTGCATATGCACCAGGGCACGCCGACACAGATAGCCGAGGATGTTTGCAAAGGCAACAGCGATTTTGCCATCGCGACAGAAGCCCTGCATCTGTATAACGATTTGATTATGCTGCCGTGCTATCAGTGGAACCGGGCCGTGGTGGTCCGCCGTGATCACCCGCTGGCACAGCGGCGTGATCTGACTATCGCGGATATCGCGGAGTATGAGATTGTCACTTATACCCACGGTTTCACCGGCCGTTCCGAGCTGGACAGCACCTTTGAAAAACAGGGGCTGAAGCCGAAAGTGGTCTTTACCGCAACAGATGCGGATGTGATTAAAACCTATGTCCGTCTCGGGCTCGGGATCGGGATTATTGCCAGTATGGCGGTCGATCCGGAGACGGATAAAGACCTCGTCAGTATCGATATGCGGGATAAATTCAGCTACAGCACCACAAAAATCGGTTTCCGGCGCGGTAGTTTCCTGAGAACCTATATGTATGATTTTATGTGGCGTTTCGCGCCGCATCTGACGCGCGATGTGGTGGATAAAGCGATTGCGCTGCGTAATAATGAAGACATCGAAGCCATGTTTAAAGACATTCCGCTGCCGATTGTCTGAATACTTATTATCAGGGGAACTGATGAGTAAATTATCCGCACTGACAGGCGCTGTCCTGCTTGCCGCCGGGCTGTTGCCGGCGGTTGTATCTGCATCCGTACCGGCGGCACCGGTCTGTAAAGAGACCGTGCGTGACCCGGAAAGCTATGATTCAACGGATGAATGCTACTACAAAGGCAGTAATCTGGTTCAAACTTACGGGATCTACCGCAACACAACCGGAGAGCCAAAGAATCTGACGGAAAAACTGACACCCGGCACGGATCAGTCTTTCACCGATTATGGTGATACGGTCAGTCTGGAATACAAATGGCGGGGCAATAATCACCTGACGGTAACGCAGTTATTTAACGGCGGTCAGGATACCATCTCATTTGAGAATGACGGGCAGGGAACCCGGGTTATTACAGAATACAGTCCGGATTAATTATCCTGCAAAATTGTTAGTTTTGGTTACATTGAATTAACAAATTGTGTGGCTGCCCCCGCAAAGATTACGGGAATATGGTATCTTTATAATGAAAATAATAAGGAAGATACCTGTTTAACCCGTACACTCTGTGTGGAGGCGTTATGTCGTTAACCTTAAAGCAACAGTGTGAAACCCTGCTGACAGCGGGTGGAAAACACTACCATATCTATCATCTCTCCCGCCTGGCGGAACAGCTCGGCAATCTTGATAAACTTCCCAAATCCCTGAAAGTGCTGGCCGAAAACCTGTTGCGTAATCTCGATGGCGACAGCGTACAGGTGCGCGATTTACAGGCGCTGATCGACTGGCAGAAAACCGGCACCGCTGACCATGAAATTGCCTTCCGGCCCGCCCGTGTGCTGATGCAGGATTTTACCGGTGTGCCGGCGGTGGTGGATCTGGCGGCGATGCGCCAGGCTATCCGCGTGCTGGGCGGAGAAGAGAGTAAGGTCAATCCGTTGTCGCCGGTCGATCTGGTTATCGACCACTCGGTGATGGTGGATGAATATGCCAGTGAGCAGGCTTTTGCTGATAACGTGGCCATTGAAATGTCACGTAATAACGAGCGTTACCGCTTTCTGCGCTGGGGACAACAGGCCTTTGACCGCTTCCGTGTGGTTCCGCCGGGAACGGGGATCTGCCATCAGGTCAACCTCGAGTACCTCGGGAAATCAGTCTGGTATGAAACCCGCGACGGTAAAACCTATGCTTATCCGGATACCCTGGTCGGGACAGATTCCCACACCACCATGATTAACGGCCTCGGCGTGCTGGGCTGGGGCGTGGGCGGTATTGAAGCGGAAGCCGCGATGCTCGGACAGCCGGTGTCAATGCTGATCCCGGATGTGGTCGGGTTTAAACTGACCGGCCGTCTGCGCGAAGGGATCACCGCTACTGACCTGGTACTGACTGTGACACAAATGCTGCGCAAACACGGCGTGGTGGGCAAATTTGTTGAATTCTGGGGTGACGGTCTGGCGCAGTTGCCGCTGGCTGACCGCGCCACGATTGCCAATATGGCACCGGAATACGGTGCAACCTGTGGTTTCTTCCCGGCGGATGAGGTCACACTCAGTTATATGCGTCTGACCGGGCGTAGTGATGACGAAATCGCACTGGTGGAAACGTACTGCAAAGCGCAGGGATTGTGGCGTCACGAGGGGGATGAGCCGCGCTTTACCTCCGGGCTGGCGCTGGATCTGGCGGATGTGCAGACCAGTCTGGCCGGGCCGAAACGTCCGCAGGACAGAGTGGTGCTGGCGCAGGTACCGGGCGCGTTTCAGGCGGCGGTTGATCTGGAACTGAACAAAAAATCCCCGGCGGCGAAAGTCCCTGTTTCTCTGCATGGCGACGATTTTATCCTGGAAGATGGTGCCGTCGTGATTGCCGCTATCACATCCTGTACCAACACTTCCAACCCCGGTGTACTGATGACCGCCGGTCTGCTGGCAAAAAATGCCGCTGAAAAAGGGCTGACCCGCAAATCGTGGGTGAAAACCTCTCTGGCCCCCGGTTCGAAAGTGGTGACAGATTACCTGAATGCCGCCGGATTCACGCCGTATCTGGATCAGCTGGGGTTTAACCTTGTCGGTTATGGTTGTACTACCTGTATCGGCAACTCCGGGCCGCTGGATGCAGAAATCGAAGCAGCCATTAAAGAGAATGACCTGACAGTCGGTGCCGTGCTGTCCGGTAACCGTAACTTTGAAGGGCGCATCCATCCGCTGGTGAAAACCAACTGGCTGGCTTCTCCGCCGCTGGTGGTGGCTTATGCACTGGCAGGCAATCTGCACTGTAATCTGGAAACCGATCCGCTGGGTTATGACAAACAGGGCAAGCCGGTACTGTTAAAAGATATCTGGCCGGATAATGCCGCAATTGCTGCCGCAGTGGAAAAAGTGAAAACAGAGATGTTCCGCAAAGAGTATTCGGCAGTGTTTGACGGTGATGAGCAGTGGCAGTCACTGCCGGTGGAAAATACCCCGACTTACCAGTGGCAGCCGGATTCCACCTATATCCGTCATCCGCCGTATTTTGAGGGAATGCCGGTTTCCCCGGCGCCGGTCAAAGATGTAAAACAGGCGCGGATTCTGGCGATCCTCGGTGATTCTGTCACCACTGACCATATCTCTCCGGCGGGGAACATCAAAGCAGACAGCCCGGCGGGGCGCTATTTACAGGCACACGGCGTGAAACCGGCGGATTTTAACTCCTACGGCTCACGGCGCGGTAACCATGAAGTGATGGTGCGCGGCACGTTTGCCAATATCCGCATCCGCAATGAAATGGTGCCGGGCACGGAAGGCGGATTTACCCGCCATATTCCGTCCGGGGAAACGCTGGCTATCTTTGATGCCGCGATGCGTTATCAGGAGTCAGGGACACCGCTGGTGGTGATACCCGGGAAAGAGTACGGCTCCGGTTCCAGTCGTGACTGGGCAGCGAAAGGCACTAATCTTCTGGGTGTGAGAGTGGTGCTGACGGAATCCTATGAGCGGATCCACCGTTCTAACCTGATTGGTATGGGGATCCTGCCGCTGGAGTTTCCGGCGGGAACCGATCGCCGTACGCTGGGGCTGACCGGGGATGAACTGATTGACGTCGGCGGCCTGAACAGTGTCACACCAAAACAGATTGTGCCGGTGAAAATCACACATGCGGACGGACGTGTGACTGAACTGAATGCCCTGTGCCGTATCGACACACAGACGGAGCTGGAATATTACCGCCACGGCGGCATCCTCTGTTATGTGATCCGGCAGATGCTGGCGTAACGTTGTCAGACGGGGAAAAAACAAAGCGCGGTATTTTTGCCGCGCTTTTCTGTTTTTACTTTTTGCAGGTGGATTAGTGATTACAGCCCGGAGACTGGCACAGCATGTGTCCCATTTTCTCCGCTTTGGTATCCAGATAATGGGCATTAGCCGGATTACGGCCGACAATCAGCGGCACGCGTTCAGTAATGTTAATCCCGGCCTGAGTCAGAATCTCGACTTTTTCCGGGTTATTGGTCAGCAGGCGGATGGCGTGCACATCCAGCAGTTTGTACATATCGGCGCACAACGTGAAATCGCGCTCATCTGGGGCAAAACCCAGCTTCTGGTTGGCTTCAACGGTATCCAGCCCGGTATCCTGTAATGCGTAGGCACGGATTTTATTCAGCAGGCCAATATTACGGCCTTCCTGACGGTGATACAGTAATACACCACGGCCTTCTTCCGAGATCTGTTTTAAGGCGGCTTCCAGCTGAAAACCACAGTCACAGCGCAGGCTGAACAGCGCGTCACCGGTTAAACATTCTGAATGGACACGGGATAACACCGGCTCATCACCGCTGATATCACCGAACACCAGAGCCACGTGATCGTGACCGGTGGCAATTTCTTCAAATCCGACCATCAAAAATTCCCCGAACGGGGTAGGTAATTTTGCCTGTGCGACACGTTTTAACTGCAACTCTTTATTCATGATTTATTAACTCATTGATATAAATATCTTTATTTAAACGCACATAATCGTATTGGCGATGTTATTATCTGCGTTGCCCGGGAAATGAAACTGACATTCCATTTGCGGGTCAAATAACTGAACATGACCATAGTAGTACATCAGTTTGACAAAAATAATATTTATTTTTAACGGAATGATTCAACCCGGATGAAAAACCTGACAAAACCCTTTATCGCCGGTGTCATATTGCTGATGCTGGTACCGCTGGTGACATTACTGACCGGCTGGCGCTGGCAGCCATCAGGTGATGATGACCTGCTGCGCGGCCTGTGGCGCCTGACAGATACCGCGGCATATCCGCTGGCCATTATCGTATCACTCATTTTTTGTATTCTGTTTGTCCGTTTGTTTCGCGGCAGCAGAAAGCAGGCACTGCGCGCGGCAGCACTGATCCTGGTGGTGGTGGCTGCGGGACAGGGCATTAAAGTGGCGATGAAAAACACCATTAAAGAGCCGCGCCCGTATGTGGTCTGGCTGGCACAGCAACATATTGTGTCAGAACAAGGGTTCTATGACCTTTCCCGGAAAGCACGGGCGCAACTGCTGGAAAATACTGTGAAAAATCATTATCAGGTGCCCGGCTGGCTGCTGAAGCACTGGAAAAGTGAAACCGGTTATGCATTTCCGTCCGGTCATGCACTGTTTGCAAGTGCATGGGCGCTGATTCTCTTTGTGTTTTTTACCGCACAGGGCCGCCGCGGGCTGGCGGGCGTGATTCTGCTGTGGGGCATTCTGGCGGAATACAGCCGCCTGGCGCTGGGGATGCACTGGCCGTCAGATATCATTATGTCTGTGATTATTAACGCAATCCTGGCCGGAATATTCTTTATCTGGCTTAACAGACAGAAGGAAAATGGTGTGGAACCGCCGCCGCTGACCTGAAATCATGTTATTATAAGGCGCGTGAAACCCGTTGCCGGTATTCTGTGCGGATACCGGCAAAAAAGCGGAAAAAACTCGGGAACACAACAAATTACTTTCATTCTCCCCGGGGTAAATGGTAACTTAAGGGGTTAGTGCGTCTGCAAGAAGCAGGCGCGGAATGCAAGCCTGATAATAGGAACGCCGGTGAAATATTTTCTGATTTTTATCCTTGTACTGGTGGTTTTCATCATTTCGGTGACACTGGGCGCAAATAACGATCAGGTAGTCACATTTAATTATCTGATTGCGCAGGGACAGTATTCTGTATCCACCTTGCTGGCCGTACTGTTCGGTATCGGTTTTGTGCTGGGCTGGATTGTCTGCGGTCTGTTTTATTTACGTCTGCGGTTGTCGCTGGCCCGTGCCCGGCACCGGATCAAACGTCTGGAAGCTGACCAGACGGTGCAGTCTTCCGGTTCGGTTGCACTGCGGGACACCACTAAGGAATAAGCATTATGCTTGAGCTGTTGTTTCTTCTGTTGCCCATTGCTGCCGCATACGGCTGGTATATGGGGCGGCGCAGCGCGCAGCAGAATCAACAACAACATGCTGACCGCCTGTCACGCGACTATGTGGCAGGCGTAAACTTTTTGCTGTCCGATCAGCAGGATAAAGCGGTTGATTTGTTCCTCGACATGCTGAAAGAAGACAGCTCTGCATTTGAAGCTCACCTGACACTCGGCAACCTGTTCCGTTCGCGCGGCGAAGTGGAACGCGCCATCCGCATCCACCAGTCTCTGATGGAAAGCGCCTCTCTCTCCTATGACCAGCGTCTCCTCGCCACACAACAGCTGGGCCGCGATTATGTGGCCGCCGGGGTCTATGACCGGGCGGAAGTCCTGTTTTTACAGCTGATTGATGAGGCGGATTTCAGACAAAGTGCACTCCAGTCGCTGTTATCGATCTATCAGTCCACCAGTGACTGGAGCAAAGCTATCGATATCGGTGAAAAGCTGCTGAAACAGGGTGATAGCGGGCAGCGGGAGAATATCGCTAATTTCTATTGTGAGCTGGCATTGCAGGCGCTGGGCAGCGATAACACTGACGGGGCATTTGCGTATCTTGCCAAAGCGGCGGGGGCGGATAAAAACTGTGCCCGGGTGTCGATTATGCAGGGGCGCATTCATATTGAACGGGCGGAATACAGCAAAGCCGTTACCGTGCTCAAGCGGGTGTTTGAGCAGGATAAAGAAATGGTCAGTGAAACACTGCCAATGCTGGAAACCTGCTACACGCACCTTGATCAGCCGGCAGAATGGGCAGAATACCTGCTGCACTGTTCGGATGAAAATATTGGCGCTATTGCCGAACTCTATCTTGCGGATATTATTGAACAGCAGGAAGGGCCGGAAATGGCGATCACCTATGTTAACCGCCAGTTGCAGCGCCATCCGACCATGCGTCTGTTCTGCCGTCTGATGGAATATTATCTGTCAGAGGCGGAGGAAGGGCGTGCCAAAGAGAGTCTCGGCCTGCTGCGTAACATGGTCGGCGAACAAATCCGGACAAAACCGGATTACCGCTGCGGCAAATGCGGATTTACATCACACGCCCTGTACTGGCACTGCCCGTCCTGCCGGTCATGGGATACTATCAAGCCTATCAGAGGGCTGGACGGACAGTGACAACGTCACATTTATCCGTAATTATTTACCCGTATTAATTCACCAACCACAGGTAATACATTCATGACATCTCTTTCTTCGCATACAGGCCGTGCAGATATCGCATCGCCTGTTATTGTTGCGCTCGATTACGACAACCCGGATGATGCGCTGGCTTTTGCCGACCGTATCGATCCGGCACAGTGCCGTCTGAAAGTCGGTAAAGAGCTGTTTACCTTCTGCGGGCCGGAATGTGTCCGCGCGTTACAGCAGCGCGGGTTTGAGGTCTTTCTTGACCTGAAATTCCATGATATTCCGAATACCGCAGCGCATGCGGTGCGGGCAGCGGCTGAGCTGGGTGTGTGGATGGTTAACGTCCACGCGGCAGGTGGTGAACGCATGATGACAGCGGCAAAAGAGATCCTGCTGCCGTACGGCAACGATGCGCCGCTGCTGATCGCTGTGACCGTGCTGACCAGCATGGAGCAGTCCGACCTGGCCGGTACCGGTATTGATGCCACACCGGCAGAGCACGCGCTGCGTCTGGCAAAATTAACACAGAACTGCGGGCTGGATGGTGTGGTCTGTTCTGCTCATGAAGCGAAACTGATGAAAGAGACCCTGGGCCGGGAATTTAAACTGGTCACGCCGGGGATCCGCCCTGAAGGCAGTGATGCCGGTGACCAGCGGCGTATCATGACACCACCGCAGGCAGTCAGTGCCGGGGTGGATTACATGGTTATCGGGCGGCCAATCACCCGCAGTGATAACCCGCAGGCGGCATTACAGGCGATTAATGCTTCAGTGGGAGTATTATAAGATGGACAATAATTCACGCCTGGTTTATTCCACAGATGCCGGCCGTATTGATGAGCCGGAAGTCAAAGCGGAACGCCCGAAAGGTGACGGTATTGTCCGTATTCAGCGTCAGACCAGCGGCCGTAAAGGTAAGGGTGTGTGCCTGATCACCGGTATTGATTTGGATGATGCTGCACTGAGCAAGCTGGCGGCAGATCTGAAAAAACGCTGCGGCTGCGGCGGGGCGCTGAAAGACGGTGTAATTGAAATTCAGGGTGATAAACGCGATTTACTGAAGCAACTGCTGGAAGAGAAAGGCTTTAAAGTCAAACTGGCAGGCGGCTGACAGAGAGATAAGGCGTCCGTTGCGGACGCCTTTGTCACTGACCGGCCTCGTGGCCGATAATCCCGCCGACGGCAGCACCACCCACTGTACCCAGACCGGAACCATCCGTCAGGATCGCGCCGCTGATAGCACCTAACTCAGCACCAATTGCGGTATCTTTCTCCTGCTCTGACAGGTTCTTACAGCCGCTGAGTGCCAGCAGGCCACCAGCAACAAGCAATGCCGTTACTATTTTCTTCATCTCATTTCCCCGCTGAATGTCTGATTATCATCACTATAGCAATCACGTTACTAATTACTATCCTCATGATTTAAATAAAATTTAAATGCTGATAAAGGTATTAATGTCCGGGATTTAATGACAGGAACAGCGGCGGGTTCTGAGTGGCAGGAATAAAAAAACCGCCGTTAATACAAAACGGCGGTTCTTATCAGTAAGTGATTCCGGATCAGAGCGGGCGGGCCAGAATACTGCGGGTTTCCATCTTAACTTCCTCAATTTTCACCGGAATGATGTCATTGAGGCGGTAACGTACTTCACCTTTAATCAGCACTGAGCCGGTTTCCTGGCTGCACTGGAGCTCATCTTTGACCGGGTGAATAAAGGTGCCGGGGATAAAGGCGACCGCGCCGTTGTCTGTCAGACGGACACGCACGCCACCGCGGGTGATATCAATGATCTCAGCCGGGAACGGGGTATCTGTACCGGCATACGGCTGCAGATAACGGGCATATAACCAGTCACCGACATCACGCTCTGCCATACGGTTGGCACGGCGGCGCTCTGCCAGGTGCTCGGCCAGGGCTTCAGCTGGTTTTTCCGCAGACTGACCGGCGATAATCGCTTTCAGCAGACGGTGGTTCACAATATCGCTGTATTTACGAATAGGGGATGTCCAGGTTGCATAGCCATCCAGTCCCAGACCAAAGTGCGGGCCTTTTTCCATGCGTACTTCGGCAAAGGTCTGGAAGCGGCGGATACGGCTGTCGAGGAACTGTGTCGGCTGATTATCCAGTTCACGGCGCAGACGACAGAAACCGTCGAGAGTCAGTAATTCTTCAGCGCTGAAGTTAATACCGTTTTCGGCGAGCAGGGCAACGGCCTGACTGATGGTCAGCGGATCCAGCCCGGTGTGCACGTTATAGACACCAAAGCCGAGTTTTTTATCCAGCACTTGTGCGGCACAGATATTGGCGGTGATCATCGCTTCTTCCACAATGCGGTTGGCACTGCGGCGCTGTTCAGCCACGATATCCGTCACTACGCCGTTTTCATCAAGGATAAAGCGGTAATCAGGACGATCTTTAAAGACCAGCGCATGAGTTTCACGCCAGTGATGGCGGCGCTGATACATATCCTGCAACAGGGAAATCTGACGGCGGATAGTTTCATCCGGCGTCACGCGGTCAGCCACACCTTCCAGCAGGTCGGAAACATCGTCGTAAGCCAGCTTGGCTTTGGATTCAACCCAGGCGGCGAAGAATACGGCATCATCAGACAGAGAGCCATCCTCATTAACGGAGACCTGACACACCAGTGCCGGGCGGCGCACATGCGGATGCAGCGAGCACAGGTCATCAGACAGGTTACGCGGCAGCATCGGGATATTAAAGCCCGGCAGATAGTTGGTAAATGCGCGTTTATGGGCAATAGCGTCCAGCTCGCTGCCGGCCGGGATGTAGCTGGTCGGGTCCGCAATCGCGATAGTCAGCTGAAGCTGATTGTTATCACCGGTAGTGATGTAAAGTGCATCATCCATATCTTCGGTGGATGCGCTGTCGATAGTGACAAAATCCAGATGGGTCAGATCAGTACGCGGCAGATTATCATCCGCCATGGTTACCTCAACCGGCTCCGGCTCTTTCAGTGCGTGCTGGTGGCGGGTCAGTGTCACCCACCACGGCGCGTAATGGTCGTCCGCATCGGTGATAAAGCCGGTGATTTCCGCGTGGAAGCTGCGATCACCTTTCAGCGGGTGGCGGCGCATTTCCGCAACTGCCCAGTCACCCTGACGAAACTCATGATCAACGCCTTTTGCCGGACGGCAGGGAATGGAATCTTTTAACAGCGGATGATCAGGAATGATCCAGAGACGGTCATCATTTTCCTTGCGCTGCACACGGCCGACAAACCGGTCCAGAAACGGGGTGATCAGCGCTTCAGGCTCAGCCACATCTTTATTATTCACCGTGTGAATAGCTGCGGTGACGCGGTCGCCGTGCATGACTTTTTTCATCTGCGGCGGCGGAATAAAATAGGATTTTTGTCCGTCAACTTCCAGGAAACCGTAGCCTTTATCGGTACTTTTTACGATCCCTTCGACACGCAATGTTTTATCGTGGAGCTGTTGTTTTAGCTGAGCTAACAGCGGGTTATCTTGAAACATAGGTTCCCGTACTGGTTGGGTGAGCAAATTTATGGTTATTTTTACGCGAATTTACGCTGCCCGCAAGCACAGAGGGCAATTTCTGTTTAAAGCGCAGCAGATTAATCTTCCGGATACACTTTTTCGCTGAATTCACACAAATCCTCAATGATGCATGAACCGCAGCGGGGTTTGCGGGCAACACAGGTATAACGCCCGTGCAGTATAAACCAATGGTGGCAGTCGACTTTAAATTCTGCCGGAACAACCCGCAATAATTTTTGTTCCACCTCATCCACATTTTTACCGGGGGCAAATTTTGTGCGGTTACAGACACGGAAAATATGGGTATCAACAGCAATGGTCGGCCAGCCGAACGCAGTATTGAGCACCACATTGGCAGTTTTGCGCCCCACACCCGGCAGCGCCTCAAGCGCGGCTCTGTCTTCCGGTACCTCACCGTTGTGCAGATCAACCAGCATCCGGCAGGTTTTAATCACATTTTCTGCTTTGGTATTAAATAACCCGATGGTTTTAATATAGGATTTCACACCGTCCACACCCAGATCCAGAATGGCCTGCGGCGTATTGGCAACGGCATACAGCGGACGGGTGGCTTTATTGACACTGACATCTGTCGCCTGGGCGGATAATAAGACGGAGATCAGTAATTCAAACGGAGAATCAAACAGCAGTTCAGTGGTGGGTTGCGGGTTGTTGTCCCGCAGGCGGGTCAGGATTTCAATACGTTTTTCTTTATTCATAACGACATTGGCTCATTCATGATAAAAGCAGCCTCCCGGAGAGGAGCCTGCTTAATTATACAGTTATTTGACCAGATGGCTTCCGCATCCTTTTTCAGTTTCATATTGCGGAGCGGCAGGTGCATTTTTGCGTTTTTTCATTTTCTCATCAATAAGATACTTGCCTGCCAGCATTAAGCCAAGCCCGATAAAGGCACCCGGTGGCAGCATAGCCAGCAGGAACGGGGTGTCAAGGTGCAGCACATCGACGCGCAGCACTTTAGCCCAGTCGCCAAGCAGCAGATCCGCACCGTCAAACAGAGTGCCGTTGCCGAGAATTTCACGCATGGCGCCGAGCACAAACAGCGCGGCGGTGGCACCAAGCCCCATCGCCAGGCCGTCAATCGCAGAAGGGTAAACGGCATTTTTGGCAGCAAACGCTTCGGCACGGCCGATGACAATACAGTTGGTCACAATCAGCGGGATGAAGATACCGAGCGACTGATATAAGCCGAAAGCATAGGCGTTGATCAGTAACTGAACCGCAGTCACGACGGAGGCAATCAGCATCACATAAATAGGAATGCGGATTTCTGACGGGATCCAGCGGCGCAGTGCGGAAACCGCCACGTTAGTACAAATCAGCACCAGGGTGGTGGCCAGTCCCAGACCCAGCGCATTGGTGACCGTGGAGGAAACCGCCAGCAGCGGACACAGCCCCAGTACCTGAACCAGGGCAGAGTTGTTTTTCCATAATCCGTCGGCGAATAACTCTTTAATCTGACTCATTATTCTGCTCCGCATTGAGGTAAGGTGTTCAGCAACGGCGGCAGTGTCTGCATATAATCCGCTGTTGCACGGACAGCATTGACGACTGCGCGCGGCGTGATGGTGGCACCGGTGAACTGATCAAAATCCCCGCCGTCTTTTTTCACTGCCCAGTGCGGGTCATCAGCGGATTCAATGTGTTTGCCGCTCAGAGAGGTGATCCAGTCGGAAATCCGGGTATCAATTTTATCACCCAGCCCCGGTGTCTCTTTGTGTTCGGTCACGCGGGAGCCGAGCACGGTGCGGTTAAAATCAGCGGCAACCAGCAACTGAATATTACCGGAATAGCCGTCCGGCGCGGTGGACTCCAGCACTGCGGCGACCGGTGTGCCGTCTTTGCGGGCAACATACAGCCGGTGCGGCAGTTCATTACCCAGGGCAGGATCGGTGACCAGATAACACTCTGCAATCACATCATTATTATAAACCGATTCCGGCAGGATTTCGGCAAACAGCGCCTTTTGCTGTGCGGCAGCCTGTTTATCAATTTCCGGTTTTGTCAGAGTATAGACAAACCCGCTCAGCCCGGTGGTACCGGCGGCAAACAGGGCGAGGATCAGGCCGTAACGGCGTAATGTGGCAATCATTTATTCCCCCGTTTGTGCCCGTAAACACGCGGTTGTGTGTAGGTATCGATCAGCGGCACGGTGATATTGGCCAGCAGAACGGCAAATGCCACCGCATCCGGATAACCGCCGTAAACACGGATAATCCACAGCAGAAGGCCGATCAGTATCCCGTATATCAGGCGGCCGCGTGGTGTGGTGGAAGCGGTGACCGGGTCGGTAGCGATAAAGAATGCCCCGAGCATGGTGGCACCGGAAAACAGCTGTATAACCGGGGATGTAAAGTGTGATGAATCAATCAGGTATCCGATCACTGACAATACCGCGAGTGTTCCCAGCATGGCGGCCGGGATCTGCCATGAAATCACTTTACGGTTAAGCAGAATACAGCCGCCGATCAGGTAACCGATATTCACCCACTGCCAGCCGATACCGGCGACAGAGCCCTGTAAAACGGGTTGTGTCAGGATTTCGGACATATCGCGGGTCAGCAGACCGGTTTTGAAACTGTCGAGCGGAGTCGCCTGGCTCATACCATCCGCTCCGGCGCGTAACTGCTCCAGTGTCTGGCCACCATCTGATAACCCGGTGAAAATCACATGCAGACTGTCACTGAGCGAAACCGGGGTGATTTGCAGACTCTCCGGCGGCAGCCAACTGGTCATCTGTACCGGGAAGGAGATCAGCAACACCACATAACCGACCATTGCCGGGTTAAACGGGTTTTGTCCGAGACCGCCATATATGTGCTTGGCAATAATCACGGCAAAGAATGTACCGATAACAATCATCCCCCACGGCGCCAGCGGCGGAATACTGACAGCCAGCAGCACTGCAGTGACCAGCACGGAGTTATCTTTCAGATACGGCATCACAGGCTGATTGCGCAGCCGGACAGCAATACTTTCGGTGACCAGCGCAGTTACAACTGCAATCAGAATCTGAAACAGGGTACCGGCGCCGAAAAACCAGAGCTGCGCGGCAATTCCCGGGATCATGGCAATCACCACCCACAGCATGATGGCGGAGGTGTTGTCACGGTTATGCGTAAACGGTGATCCCGCAATTTTCAGCCGGTGCGGGGCGTTTGAGGAAACGGGCCTAAATTTCATGCTTATTTCGCTTCATTAATCAGTGGTTTCTTCAGAATGTTGTGCAGCGGCCTGAGCGGCTTTCTTCGCTTTGGCACGGGCAATGGCGGCAGCGACAGCGGCTTTGCGCGGATCTGTCTCTGCTTCCGCTGCCGGTTGAGCAGCTTCCGCCGGAGCTTCAGCA
>NZ_KV791695.1:1417-2271 GCF_001807955.1 Morganella sp. HMSC11D09 | reverse complement strand
GAACGAAGCCTTTATTAACAAAGCCTGGCTCAACAGCGTGGTTGTTACTGACAAAATGCAGTCGGAGAACTACGTACCGGGTCAGCAGGGTTTTATTCTGGATGCAAAGGCTAATAAATTCGAGTTCTTTGGCGGGACGACAACAAATGGAACCTCTATTACAGCAGATGGTATTAAGGTGTATGACAACAAACGTCTGACTGTTATTGTTGGTGATATATCGGGGTATTAATATGGCTCATGGAATTATTGTATATGATGAACATGGTAATAAAATATTAGATTCCAGCAAAAGACTCGGCAGATTCGTCGGGTGGCATGATGTTAATCCCGCACCGGTCGGTCAGTTTAAATACAGCTGGGATCACCGGAATCTGTTACCGATGGGGGAGATTTTTGTCTGGGTTAATCCGAGCTTTTGGTTCAATCATAACGGCTGGTGCGACTGCCGGGTTGAAAATGGTGTAATTGTTTTTGAAGGTAATTTAAAGCGAAACGATGAGCAGAGAGCCAGGGAAACTTATATGCGCATATTATATGGTGTTAAATCATGAAACACGGTTTTATATGTTTTGGTGACACCGGCCGGATGCAAATTGACGGCACTAATATAGCGTTAGGGCTAATCAGAAAACAGTCGTTTCATTGTCCGAAAGTGCAGGATGCCGGACAGGGAACCATTAAAGAGGTTTATTTCCCGACTAAAGTCCACCCAAACACACAAATGATTGCAGCCAGATCATCATTCTGGGTCAGAATAGGCGGTCAGGCGTTTGACAATACGAATAATAATGCTTTTGTCTCTATGCCTTTTCGCGAGGGCTCCGGCGGAAATATAGAAATCTGGGAGTTTG
>NZ_KV791695.1:0-1397 GCF_001807955.1 Morganella sp. HMSC11D09 | reverse complement strand
TAATGGTAATAACTGTGCAGTTGTATTTGGTGGCGGCGCTCAGAAAAGAACAGATTATGAAGAATTTATGGAATTCGAGTTTTATTTCTGGCGAATGAACGGCTCTAAACTGGAGGTGCGTTTGTTGGTTGATACTTATTCCAGACCTCACGCGTCACAATCTTTTGAATCATGTGATATACCGCTATATATAATGATAATAGATACAACAGGGATATAAGGATGAATATATTAAAATTAATCACATTAGCTGCAATAACCACGCTGACAGCCTGCAGCCATAACGTATACACCAAACCAGTGGATTGCACCGGGCATATGTTTGAGGGGCTGGATAACCGGCATTACTCAGCTAAGCTGACAAAATATGCACCGGACAGTAAACGGTTTTTCAGCACAGGTGATCCTGTCCTAGGGTTACATGGTTGGATCCGTATGGATGCATTTAACAAAATTACATGTGTTAAAGGCAAGGGTACAGAGGACTGATTATTGGCGTTACCGTCGCTTACTTCGACCCGCAAAAACTAAAATCAAAATAAATAATCTCCTCCAACAACCGCTCCGGCGGTTTTTTTTCGTCTGAAATTTAAGGAAACCCCATGATTTACACCGACGGCACCATAGCCATTAATGCCGGTTCACCGATTGTGACCGGCACCGGTACACAGTGGAAAAAGAATATTCACGGTGTGGCCCCCGGCCAGCTCATCAGTATCGAGAACGGCACAGTACCGATCATTATGATGATCCGCGCGGTAAACAGTGATACCGAACTGGTGTTGTCATTCAATGCTCCGGTAACGCTCAGCGGCGCGAAATACTCTATCGCCACTACGGTACCGGATACCATTTCAGATGCAGCCCGCACCATGTCCGCCAATCAGGGCTATATCGTTTACTTTCTTCAGGCAATGCAGCAGTGGATGACTGATACAGGCCAGGTGGAGATTGAGCTGCCGAACGGCCAGAAAGTCACGCTGGAGGATGTAAAAGGGCTGGCTTCACAGGAATGGGTTAACAATATGCTCCTGACAAGCGGGGAGCTGACACAGATTCAGTCACCGGCCAAAACGAGAGGGATTTATGTTAATGATAACGGGGATATCGGCGGAAACCTCGGTCCTCATCAGAACTGGAAGGTGGACGGGAATGCAAAAGCCCATTTCCGGGAATTAGAAGTAAAAAGTCCGGGGGATTACACCGGTATTAATCTGGTAAAAGGTGATGGCCGATATGTACTGATAGAAACCAATCCGCATGCCGGTAGTGTATCGATGCTGACGTTTGCATACAGAAATGCATCAGGAGAAAACCAGCACGTTATCACTATACCGTATGACTCAGGTGCGCTGGCTACTCAGACATATGTGAAATACAGTACAGGGTTTGGTATC
>NZ_KV791694.1:0-512 GCF_001807955.1 Morganella sp. HMSC11D09 | reverse complement strand
CACAGAGCAGGCCGCAAAAGAACGGGAGGCAGCATGAACATGCGCTCAGAAAGCAAAGAGATTTACGGCGTGAGTGTGTTCCCGGTGCTGGCCGTCCTGCATCAAATCCGCCGGTGGTGGGTACTGCGTGACCTGAAAGACCACTGGAACAGCCGCCATAAGGTAATCCGCATTTGCCACAGTCGTGGCTGGGATGACCATATCCGGTTTCAGAACATCGAGCGGCAGTATTTCATGACCCGCGCCACAGTTAAACGCTACCAGCACAAGGGGGTCATCTGATGAGCCTGACTTACGGATCTGTATGCTCCGGCATCGAGGCCGCTTCGGTCGCCTGGGAGCCTGTCGGAATGAAACCTCTCTGGTTCAGCGAAATTGAACCGTTCCCGTCTGCCGTACTGGCTGCACACTGGCCGCAGGTGGATAACCTGGGCGATATGACAAAACTTGCCGCGGCGGTTCGTGCCGGTGATGTGCCAGCGCCGGATCTGCTGGTGGGTGGTACACCGTGT